>CAJWIX010000069.1 GCA_913042175.1 uncultured Flavobacteriales bacterium | reverse complement strand
CTGAAACCTCTGAAGAACCTGCAGCTGAAACCTCTGAAGAACCTGCAGCTGAAACCTCTGAAGAACCTGCAGCTGAAACCTCTGAAGAACCTGCAGCTGAAACTACTGAAGAACCAGCAGCTGAAACTACTGAGGAAGATTCAGACAAAAAATAAGCTTAACTTATAAATTAATTAAATTAGCCATGATTATTCATGGCTTTTTTTATGGACAAAAATGACGTATACGAACTGGGTATTATTTCCAAACTTCACGGATATCAAGGGAAATTAATCTTATCCCTAAAAAATATTGAAGAACCAAATTTTAAATCAGTAAAATCAATTTGGTTTGAGATTGATAATATTCTTACACCATTTTCTCTTTTAAATACGCAAAAACTAAAAAAAAACAAGCTCATTATCCAACTCCTAAGTGTAAATTCTTCCAATGCATTGTCATTTTTAAAAAGAAAGGCATACGTTTCAAAAAAAGAAATTAATGTGCAAAGTGTACACGATAAAATCAAATTTTTAGGATACACTATTAAAGATCAAAATGATTCCTCAATTGGTCAAGTTGAAGATTTTATAGACATCAAAAACAATAGTTTAATCCAAACCAATATTAATGGCAATGAAGTGCTCATCCCATACAATGAAGAGATTTTATTAGATTTAAATGAAACAAAACAAATCATTAAACTTCATATACCTGAGGGGCTAATTGAACTAAACTTTTGAATAAAAAATCACATAAACCTTTTAGGTTTAAACACTTCTCTATTTATCAAGAATTTGCTGCCATGAAAATTGGAACTGATGGCATTTTACTTGGAGCTTGGGTTAACTGTCAGAACTGTACTTATATATTAGATATTGGAACTGGTACTGGTGTAATTGCTTTAATGATGGCTCAAAGAAATGAAAATGCAAGCATTGATGCGATTGAAATTGATGAAAATTCAATTAAAGATGCTTCTATGAATTTCAACAATTCTACATGGTCAAATAGACTTAACTTAATTCATCATGATGTTACGTCATTTAGAACAGCTAAAAACTATGATTTAATAGTTTGTAACCCCCCTTTTTTTAACAATAGCCTCAAACCCAATGATAATTCCAGGGCTTTGGCAAGACATAACGACAAACTTAACATAACTGAAATTGCTAAATTTTCAACTCAAAAAATAAGTGATAAAGGAAGAGTTTGCTTGATTCTACCAATCAGTTCATTGGAAGAAGTGAAATTAATATTTGCTAAATTTCAATTAGAGCTCATTAGAATATGTTTTGTAAAACCAAAACCACATAAACAACCCCATCGGATATTATTGGAGTTTGGTAAACAAAAGCAAAGTTTACAAAAAGAAACCATAACCATTGAAAATGAAGGTAGGCACAACTACACTGAAGATTATAAAAATTTAACAAGAGAATTCTATACGATCTTTTAGTGGTACAGATAAAACTCATACATTTACAATATGTCTCAAAAGCCAATGTTAAAATCTAGACTTTTTAAGTTACCTGAACACAAAAGGTTTAGTTTTCCAGCTAGGTATTACAATGAAGACAAAGAAAGACTTGAACAACGTATCAAAGATATCAAAGAAGGAAATTATAAATCCAATATCAAAGATTCGTTCAAAAGAAACAACACCCATAAAACTTGGAATAAAAACTGGAACACCATTCGCTTGTTAATCATTTTTGGAATTTTAATCTTTGGAATGGTATTCCTATATAATCAAATTGACTTAGTTGTTGATTCCTTAAATAAAGAATAGCAGAAATGATTGAACTACTTCCTGAAAATGTTGCAAACCAAATTGCCGCAGGTGAAGTTATACAAAGACCTTCTTCTGCAGTTAAAGAACTTTTGGAAAATGCAGTTGATGCTAGATCAACTAAAATTCAGTTGATTGTAAAAGATGCTGGTAAATCTTTAGTTCAAGTAATTGACAATGGTTTTGGCATGAACGAATCAGATGCAGAAAAATGCTTTAAAAAACATGCCACTTCAAAAATCAAATCTGCTGATGACTTATTTAATATTTCATCAAAAGGGTTCCGAGGTGAAGCGCTTTCTAGTATTGCTGCTATTGCTCATGTAGAACTTAAAACAAGAACGCCTGAAGACGACACAGGTACACAAGTAATTATGGAGGGTAATAAGCTTATTAAAAAAGAAACCATAGCATGTCCTATTGGAACGAGTTTTGCTATGAAGAATCTTTTTTTTAATGTACCTGCAAGAAGAAATTTTCTTAAATCTGATAACGTTGAAACTAAACATATAATAGATGAATTTCAACGAGTTGCCATGGCACACCACGATATTCACTTTACAATGCACCATAATGAGCATCTCCTTTTTGATTTACCGTCAGCAAATAGAAAACAACGAATCCTATCTATTTTTGGAAAAAAATACAACGAAAGACTAGTCCCTATTGAAGAAACTACATCTATTTCAAAAATTCATGGATTTGTAGTAAAACCTGAATTTGCCAAAAGAACTAGAGGAGAACAATTCATTTTTGTTAACAACAGATTTATTAAAAACTCAAGCATTAATCATGCTATTACCGTTTCATTTAAAGACCTTATTTCCAAGGAACATTTTCCTTCCTATTTCCTATTTATTGAAGTTCCGACAAATACAATTGATGTTAATATCCATCCAACAAAAACTGAAATTAAATTCGAAGATGAAAGGGCTATATATACCATGATTAAATCATGTGTGAGAAATTCTTTGGGTAAGTACAATGTTGCTCCTACCTTAGATTTTGAAACAGAATCCAGTTTTAATTTACCTCCAATTGAACAGGGTAGAACGATAACTCCACCTTCAATTAAAGTAAATCCCAATTACAATCCTTTTCACAAGGAAACAAAAGGATATGTAGAAGAAAACTTAGATTTAATCCAACAAAATTTCCAAAAAGAATTTGATCATAGTAACCAAAATGATTACACAGAAGATTTTTCATCTTTTGGCACCGTAAGTCCTCAACATTTTATTAGCTATAAAAACAGATATGTAGTAACTACACAAGAAAATGGACTGCTTTTAATTGACTTATTCAGAGCGCATCAACAAATAAAATTTGAAGAATTAAAAGCCAACTACAGTAATGTAAATATTATTACGCAAAAGCTATTACACCCTTTGGAAGTTGATTTATCCTCAGGAGATATTCAATTATGTGTAGAACTAAAAGAAGAATTTCTCAAACTTGGAGTTGAAATTGATCAATTCGGTAAAGACAGTGTAGTTATTCATAGTTTCCCAACTACGTCAACCTCGATCGATGCGCGTGCTTTTATAGAATCTTGCTTAGAAAGTTTCAAGCATGAAAACACGCATTTTGAACATCCATATGAAAAAATTGCTTGGGGAATTGCTGAAAGCTATGCATATTCCAGGCTTAACAAACTTAAAAACGAAGAAATTAATCATTTAATGGAATCTCTATATAGTTTAGCTTCTCCAAAATTTAATGTGAAAGGCTTGCCAATTCTTTCTGAAATAGATGAAAATGAAATTTCAAAAATGTTCAAGTAATGTTTAATCTTAGTAGGATTTTCCAAAATATGCCGCCTATTGTCAAGAATTTACTCTTAGTCAATGTCCTATTTTTTGTGGCTCAATTTACTCTTGAAGATTTCATGCGAAATTTAGAGCTCGTTCCTATTTTTTCTGAGCATTTCAGGCCATGGCAATTGGCCACTTATTTTTTTATGCATGGTAATTTGCCACATATTTTCTTTAACATGTTTGCCCTAATTATTTTTGGAACTCAACTAGAAAGAGTATGGGGGCCTCAAAAATTTTTATTTTTTTATTTAGCCTGTGCAATTGGGGCTGCTTTAATACACATGTTAGTAGGGTACTTAAGACTAAAAAGTTTTGAATCCACCATTGATCCCATAATCTTAAATGAATATCTCAACATAGTTCAAGACAAAGGGTATGAGTTAATATTGAACAGTCAGAACTTTGCTCATCCTATTTTAGGTAAACTCAATTCATTATATAATACACCAATGGTTGGTGCCTCAGGCGCCATATTTGGATTACTTGTTGCATTCGGGTATATATTTCCTAATACTGAATTAATGTTACTGTTCCCTCCTATTCCCATAAAAGCCAAATACTTTGTCATTGGTTATGCTGCGATTGAGCTTTATTTGGGTATGGCAAATTCACCAAGCGACAACGTAGCTCATTTTGCTCATTTAGGTGGTGCTTTAATTGGAATTCTTATAGTTTTATACTGGAAAAAAAGCAGAAATAGCTTCTTTTAAATGAGTTTAATTGAACAACTAAAATATCAGTTTAAATCGGGTGGTACCTATTTAAAAATAATCTACATCAATATTGGTGTTTTTCTTTTTTTACTTATTCTAAATGTATTTGCTGCTTTAATGAAATTTGGGAATTTTATTGATTTAACTTCTTATCTAGAATTAAGTTCATCTCCCTTCACTTTGCTTAGAAAACCATGGACTTTGATTACCTATATGTTTGTGCATCTTTCCATTGGACACATTTTTTGGAATATGATTTTATACTTCTTTGCTGGTAGAATTTTTGAAGATATTCTTGGAAAAAAGGCTGCTCTAAAAACTTATTTAATTGGTGGTTCCGTTGCAGGACTTTTACATATAATTACTTACAATATTTTTCCATTATACAGAGATTTACCCGAAAGCCCTGTCATTGGGGCCTCTGGCGCTGTAATGGCTATTTTTGTTGGACTTGCAACATACACTCCAAACTATGAAGCTTATTTCTTTGGTGTATTAAAAATTAAACTAAAATATCTAGCCATTGGTTTTGTAATTTTAGATATACTTGGTGTTGCTAACACAGGTGATCGTGTTGCACATTTTGCTCATATTGGAGGAGCAGTTTGGGGGTTTTTATATGCTTCAAACATAAAAAATGGGAAAGATATTTCTAATTGGATAACAGTACCAATTAACGCATTCACTGGTATATTTAAAAAGAAAAAAATTAAAATTGTGTACAAAAGCACCAAGAAAAAACAACAACCCAAAACCACTTCTTCAGACACCAAAATTCGACAAGAAAAAGTAGATGCTATTTTAGATAAAATAAAAGCATCAGGATATGATAGTTTAACTAAGGACGAAAAAGATTACTTATTCAATGCAAGTAAGAATATTTAGATTTGGGCTTAAAAATATGGGATGGAAAGGCAAAACATTGGCTTACACCACTGTTGTATTTAATTTCCTTCTCTTCTTCTCCTATTTAGCCTATCTGTCCGACCCTCTTAGAAGCACATGGATTTCGTTTACTGGATTGTTTTATCCTATCATATTGATATTCAATATTTTTCTATTAATTGTTTGGATTTTAAAACGAAAACTATTTTTTCTTCCCACACTGATCATTATCATTCTAGGAATGTACCATCATAGCAGGTTTTTTCAATTTTACGCTATTGATAATACTGACGATAACATCAATAAATTAAAAGTAATGAGTTATAATGTCAGGTTATTTGACTTATACAATTGGAACAAAAACAAAGAAAGTAAAGCCCAAATTATGTCATTGATTAATGACGTAAATCCTGATGTCCTTTGTATTCAAGAATATTACTTTACTGAGGATAAAAAATTAGCTTTTAACACCAGAAATTATATAATTGATAGTCTTGAGTTCAAATATTATTATGAAAGTTTTTCTGAAGAAAGTAAAAATGAAAATTACTTTGGAATGGCTACATTTAGCAAATACCCCATATTAAACTCGGGAAGTAGACAATTTTCAAATGACATTTCAAATCAGTTCATTTATACTGATATAAAAAAAGAAAATGACACCATAAGAATTTACAATTCTCACATTGGATCTATTAGATTTAACCATACTGATTATAAAGTTATGGGTGGAAAAGGAAATCCTATTTGGCCACATCAAAAACCACCAAAAAGAAATATATTATCTAAACTAAAAAAAGGTTTCAAAAAGAGATCGACACAAGTTAAATCATTAACTGAACATATTAATTCTAGCCCCTTTAAAACTATTGTATGTATGGACATGAATGACACACCTATTTCATACAGCTATCATCAAATGGATAAATATTTAAATGATGCATTTACAAACTCTGGTTTTGGATTTGGAGGTACATACATTGGTAATATACCCGCATTAAGAATAGATTATATTTGGCATGACAAAAAATTAGGCTCCTCTAATTTTGTAGTGCATGATGAAAATCTTTCAGATCACAAAGCTATTAGTGCTGAAATAATTTACTAATCTATTTAAATCTTTTAATGACACTATTTTCATCTAAGTCTTTGCCTAAAGATTTAATTGTGTTTTTATCTATTTCTTTAAGGTCTAATAATAAAAACCCATCTAAGGATTTTGAAAACTTTGGATCTATATTAAATCCAATAAATTTTCCATTTTGACCAATATATTTTTTAATCAGAACTGGAACTTTAAAATGATTAGTTTCTAATGCAGCAATAAGATTATCCAAAGTAATCATATTATTATTTCTAAAGCTCGAATAATTAATTTCTGAATTTTTATTATACTTAAAAGCTTTTCTTGGTTTAACTAATTTTGAAAGTTCACTATCAAAATGATTATCTTTTATAAAATCTACTATTACTTTTTGTGAAATTTTTGAATATGAATTGCTTATACTGACTGGGCCAAATAGAAACTGAAATTGGACATTATTTAAAAGATAATAAAACACACCTTTCCAAAGTAAATACAACATTAGTGCGTTTTTTTGGTAATGTTTAACAATAAAAGATCTTCCCATTTCCAGACCTCTTTCTAGTACAAAATTAAATTCTGAGTCAATTCTGAAAAGCTGGTTCATGTAAAAGCCAGATTTCCCATATTTTCGCATGATAGAATCACCTTCGCCTATTCTATATGCACCAATTATCTCATTTGTTTTTTTATTCCAAATAAACAAGTGCTTGTAATAAAGATCAAACTCATCTAAATCAATTGATTTATTGGTTCCTTCTCCAACTTCTCTAAAGGTTTCTTCTCTTAGTCTACCAATTTCAATAATGATGTTTGGCAAATTCTTGACTGATGTGCAAAATATTTGAAAATCTTTTATTTCAAATAACAAGTCCTCTGAAGATAAATCTTGAATTTCTTTTATCAATAAATTACTATTAACTGGCTTTATTATTTTTTCAGGACTTTTTAATTTTAAATTACGTGGAAAGTAAAATTGATTTGTGTTTAATTTATTACCCAATGCATATGTTCTTGCACGTAAATATCTGCCATAATCATTATTGTTGTTAAATGCTGTTTGTTCCTTAATTGAAATTATATCTCCAATTTTAACATTAACAATTGTGTTCTTTTTTTTCAATAATTCTCTTCCTAGTGCAGCACTTCTCAATTTGGGATTTATTAAACCAATAGTATTAAACATCATACTATTTGTTCCTTTAAAATAAACCGGCAAAATTGGCTTTTGCGAAGCCCTAATCAGTCTAATAGAAGTATTATCCCACCTTTTATCTGTTATCTTTTTATTTTCAAGTGAAAATGAAGAAACTTCTCCAGCAGGGAAAATACCAACTGGAACATCATTTTTAATATACCATAAAGCTTTTTTCAAGCCTGATATACTTGAATAATTTGAAATGTTTTCAAAAGGATTAACAGCAATAATACAACTTTTTAAAGGGTTAATTTTTTCTAATAAAAAATTAGCCATGATTTTAAAATCAGGTCTCTTTTTTAACATTAAGTATAACAGAATTATTCCGTCCCATCCTCCAAAAGGATGGTTTGAAACAGTTAAAAAACCACCACTCAAAGGTATTTTTCTTAAATCTTTTTCCTTAACATCAATTTTGACATTAAACTCGTTTAATAGTGATATTAAAAAATCAAGTGGTTCTTCAGATTCATGTTCATAATAGAACTTGTTTATGTTGTTAAAACCTAACAAATGCATTATAAACTGGTTAATTCTTTTGTTTTTTAGCCCTGAAATTTTTTCAATGTCGTTTATACTAACTAATTGCATATTTATGAAATATTTAAGTTAAACTCCTTTAGTAAATTTTCATATGATAAAGCAGCCTCGAGATCATCAATTTCTTCCGATTTATTATAGTTATATACACTGTCATTATGTGGGTGTTGATATAGTGACCACTCTCCATTATTAAATTCAAGTGCAGTTAAATTTTCAATCCAATCACCAGAGTTCAGATAAGTTATGATCTTGTCTTTTACTCTTATGGTTTTGATAATTGGTTGATGAATATGGCCACAAATCACATGACTGTAGTTATTGTTCGCGCCAATATTTATAGCTGTTTCCTCAAAGTTATTAATGAATTTTACAGCAGTTTTAACACTATTTTTAATTTTCTTGGAAAGAGAAATTCTCCCTCTACCTAATTTTATTGAAAACCAGTTAACTATACTATTTATCAATATCAACAAATCATATCCTTTGGCTCCTAACTTTGCTAACCATTTTGAATGTTTCATTGTAATATCAAATACATCACCGTGAAAAATCCATGCTTCTTGGCTTTGATTAAACTTAAATGTTGTTTTATTTACAATTGAAAAATTATTAAGTTTTAAGCCGGCAAATTTTCTGAGCATTTCATCATGATTCCCTGTTACATATACTACCTCTTTTCCCTCAATAACCCAAGAAATTATTTTTTTAAGAACTTTCATATGACTTTCAGGCCAATATTTTTTATTAAACTGCCATATGTCAATTATATCTCCGTTTAAAATAATTTTTTTTGGATTGATTGACTTTAAATATCTATATAGTTCTTTGGCCTGACATCCATAAGTTCCTAAATGAGTATCGGATATCACAACCAAATCAACTTCTCTTATATTTTGTGTGGTTTGATTTAAGATCATTGGTTTTTATGCAAAAAAAAATCATTTACATTTTGTTATGATTATGTGCCGATAAAGCATAATTTATTAAATCATTAACGATATGTAAATAGAGGAATTGATTTTTAAATTGGTATTATTAGCTTTGCAAAAGCCAAACCGGTTCATCGCTTGTTTACAAGAGGAAAGTCCGGACAGCATAGAGCAGCATGCTTCCTAACAGGAAGGGTTCACAAAGGTGAATACAGCTAGTGCCACAGAAAAAATACGGCCATTTGGCAAAGGTGAAAAGGTGAGGTAAGAGCTCACCGTACCAATGGTGACATTGGTAGCAAGGTAAACCTCATGCGCTGAAAGACCAAATAAACCAGGGTAGGTAAAACTGAAGAGTTGCTCGCTCAACCTGGAGGGTAGGTTGATTGAGTTATTTAGTGATAAATAACCTAGATAAATGATGAGCCTCGACAGAATCCGGCTTACAGGTTTGGCTTTTTTTTCTTTTTAGTCAATTTAATAGTTTACCTTCGCCAAAAATTATAATTAATGTTATTCACTGACTTACCATTAAATCCGAATATTCTCAAAGGAATTGCTGAATTAGGGTTTGAAAAACCAACACCTGTTCAAGAAGCAACTATCGGACAATTAATTGAAGAAGATAGAGATTTAATTGGTCTTGCTCAGACGGGTACTGGGAAAACAGCTGCTTTTGGTCTTCCTATGATTGAAAAAATTGATGTAAAAAGCAAAAACGTTCAAGGATTAGTTATTGCACCAACAAGAGAATTGTGCGTTCAAATATCAAATGATTTTAAAGCCTTTTCAAAATATATTCCTAAGCTCAATATTGCTACAATATATGGGGGTGCTAGCATGGATAAACAAGCTAAAGAAATCAGATCTGGAGCTCAAATCATTGTGGCTACACCAGGAAGGTTAATGGATATGATGAGGCGAAAAATGGTGAAAATAAATCAGGTTAATTACACGGTACTTGATGAAGCAGATGAAATGTTAAACATGGGCTTCAAAGAAGATATTGATGGAATACTTGAACACACCCCTCAGGATAAATGCACTTGGCTATTTTCAGCTACTATGCCAAAAACAGTTGCAAAAATTGCCAATTCATATATGGAAAACCCTTTAGAAATTACTATTGGTCATAAAAATATAGGTGCTGAAAATATTCATCATATTTATTACAATGTTAATGAAAGAGAGCGATACCATGCTGTAAAGAGAATTTTGGACTTTCACCCAAACATTTATGGATTGATTTTTTGCAGAACAAGAAGGACTACACAGGATATTGCTGACAAACTTCTTAAAGATGGTTATAATGCTGCTCCATTACACGGAGACTTATCTCAAATGCAAAGAGATAAAGCCATGCAAAAGTTTAGGGAAAAAACATTACAAATATTAGTCGCTACAGATGTAGCTGCAAGAGGAATAGACGTAGACAATATTTCTCATGTTATTAACTATCATTTACCTGATGACATTGAAAGCTACACTCACCGAAGTGGAAGAACAGCACGAGCAGGTAAAAAAGGAGAGTCTATTGCAATTGTGTCAAATAAAGATATTCATCGAATAAAACAAATTGAGAAAAAAATTAAAATTCAGTTTGATGCCCTTGAACTTCCATCTGGAAAAGAAATATGCGAACAACAAATTCTTCGCTATGCTGATAAAATCAAAAGAGTAAAAATAAATGAGAATGAATTAGCAAAGTTGCTACCATCCATTCAAAATGATTTGTCATCCTTTTCAAAAGAAGATCTTATAAAGCGAATCATTAGCATAGAATTTAATCAATTACTTGATTACTATGAAAAGTCAAAAGGAGTTGGAAGTGCCAAAAATAAAGGACAAAAAGGATGGGCAAAAGACAACAACCACGAACGATTTTTTATCAATTTAGGCTACAATAAAGGGCTCAATAAGGGAGGATTGCTAAGGTTAATTTGTAGCAACACTAACCTACCCTCTGAATCAGTAGGTGAATTAGATTTATACAATGACTTTTCCTTTTTTGAAATGGAAAAATCACTGGCTGAAAAAATAATTGGAGATCTCCAGGATAAACAATATGATGGGAAAGATTTTGTTGTTGAAATTGCTTCAAAAGACGGAAAGAGAAGTAAAGGAAATAGCAATAGAAAACCTACTTCAAAAAAAAGAAACCAAAGAGACAATAAAAGAGTAAAAAGAAAAAGGTAATTAGTCTTCCCAGCTAAATTCACTTTTCTTTAACTTACAATTAAGCTCCATTTTGGACACATTTATTTCCATTGGATTTCCATTAATATCCATAGTTAATTTGGATGGATATTTAAAGCCATCAATATCCTTATAATCTGAAAATTGAACAGTTGATGTTGCTGGTTCTTTATCTTTTTCTGATTCTTGTTGAGAAATATTTTGAATCAGTAAACCACTATTGGTTGAGTAAAACTCAGTTGATGATTTACCTTTTCCATCTTCTCTTTTAACTACGTAACACTCTTCTCCTAAAGCATTCTCGATAGCTACAAGCTCAATAGTTTCACCATTTTCTTCATAGTACAAATCTTTATCCAATCGATGATCGTGAATTTTAGATTTTAATTCATCAGATGAATATGACTTTTTCCCCATTTGCATATTCATCTGACCACCATTTTTTGGATTAATCACTTCGGATTGAACAGTCATACCCATAGCTATTGTTTCAGCCTTATAATAAGCGTGAGATTTGTACATCTCGGTCATTTCCATACTAAACGATTGTCCCTGCGCTTCAATTGTAGCAGATAATTGCTTTTTGTAAGACTTTATTGATTTAAATTTTTTCTTAGCCTCGTCAAGAGAATTACTTGAGGTTTGAGCCATTACATATTTATGAATCACCTTTTCAGCTGTTAACCCTTCCGGAAGGGGTTTAGTATCCATTTTTACTGGGAAAGCATTGTAATCATAGTAATCTATTGTTTGATCTGAATCAAAACGAACTAATTTATCTGCAATATCTTTATTTCCAACAACCAGTATATGACAGTTCTCAGGGTCAATGAATTCATTAGCTGCTTCTTTAATCATATTCACATTGACATTTTGAACTTTATCTAACATATCTCTGTAGTAATTTTGAGGGAGATTGTACCGTTCTACATTCAGTGCATACCTTGCAATAGTTTGTTGATTTTCCAGAGATAAAGCAAAATCTCCAATCATATTATTCTTCACTCTTGATAAATCCTCTTCATCAACCAATTCCTTTCTTATTCTATTCATTTCAAAAAGCATCTCCGTAACAGAGCTATCCGTAACTTCATTTCTAACACTAGCAGAAGCTGAAAAACTACCAACATATCGATCAGCTCTTACTCTTCCTCTTGATCCATATGTATAGCCTTTATCTTCTCTTAAATTGGCATTGAGATAACTTGAAAAAGATCCACCTAATATATTACTCATTACATTTGTTTGAGCAGTATTCTCATCCCCTATTTTAAAACTTACGGGGTAAAATACCTTTATTAGTGACTGAACAGCACCGGGTTTATGTACAAAACTTACTTGAACACCTTTAGGTTTTTCTGGGAAAGCAACTTCATGTGAGGGAACATCTCCTTTTTCCCAGGATCCAAAATAATTTTCACACAATGATTTGGCCCCAGCTAAATCAATATCGCCTACAATAACTAAATAGCCAATATTAGGTTTAAAATAATTGTCATGATATTGCTTACATAACTCAACTGTAATGTTGTCTATATCCTCAGCGCGTTGAATCTCTCCATAGGGGTGATTTTCGCCATATTTAAGTACTTTCTCTAATCTACTGGAAATGGCATTAGGATTAGATTTTAAAGATTTCAAATTTGAACGCTGTCTTTTTAATTTTTTATCTAACTCTTCTTGAGGGAAAATTGGGTTTATTAAAATATCACTTGCAATCTCTGTAACCGTTTTAGCGTGTTTTGACAAACAGGAAAAATAAAACCCATTAGAAAAAGTATAAAGTGAAGCACCTACAAAATCTATGGCTTCATCAATTTCGGATTTTGACCTATTCTTGGTACCAGCACTCATCATGTCTCCCATCATTCCAGAAAGGCCAACATAACCTGTTTCCATGTGAGGATCTTTGTGAATAATAAGATTCATTGCTAGCTGAGGTAGTTGATGATCTTCAACTAAAAAAACCTGTAAACCATTTTCAAGTTGGAACTTTTGCGGTTCACCCAAATTAATTTTTGGCGCTTTGCTTGGTTCCGGAGCTTTGGTACGATCTATTTCCTGACCTATCATAATTGAAAAGGACCAAACTCCTAATAAACATGTGAATATTTTCATTTTTAACATAAGCTTAATTTATCCGTTATCTTTAGGTAAATAATATAGTACAACTCTATTAGATGGCATAAAGTATTTTTTAGCCACTCGCTGTATATCTTCTCTACTAACCTTTAGGTACCTATCCAACTCAGTGTTAATTAAATTGGCATCTCCAAAGTACATTTCATAA
>CAJWIX010000068.1 GCA_913042175.1 uncultured Flavobacteriales bacterium | reverse complement strand
AAATTCAAAAATCATCAAATAAAGACACGTTTAACAAATTGATTATAAGTTATGATGCATGTAAAGGATTTGTAAAAGCTCAAGACCAATTATTAGAGCTAGTAAATGATTTTAAAAATGATGAATCTAATTCAGCAGAAGAAAAAGAATACCTTATTCTACTAGAGAATGAGGTCAATGAAAAGAAAATACAAGGCCTAACTTTTTTAAGAAACCTTAAAAATGCTTTTCCTGAGGTTTATAGAGCTATTGAAACTCGTCAAGCGAGTAGGGACATTCTTAACCATCAGAAAAATAAAATGGTGGAAATGAAAAAAAGTGGACGTATAGACAAAGAGGATGCCCATTATTTCTTGGACGAAATTGAGGTTCAAATGAATGAACTATTAAATAAACCCTTGGATTTCATTCTTCCAGACGCTAAAGATTTAATTAAAGACATAAAGTTGTTTAGTGAGCTAGATGAAAAGGTTATAGTTAGTATTATCCCTTTTGTAGAAATAAAAATATTCCCATTTAATTATCAGTTTAAGCAAGAATTAGATCCCAAAAATGGGCTTGGAGTAATTTGTAGGGGTTCTGCTAAAATTTCTAACAAACAAGATGATAATAGGTCAGCAGTTTTAGCTAAGGGTGATATTATATCAGATAAAACAGTTCAAAAGGGCGATAGGTTAATTTCTGAAACGCCATTGACAGTCATGTGGATTCCTTCATCTAAAATAGATCAAGTTAAAGCTTTATCTCCAGTTATAAATGATGTAATTTAAATTCATCAACTAAATAAAGTATACTATTGACAAATAAAAAAGCCTGACAATGGTCAGGCTTTTATTTTAGTGATCGCGCCAGGATTCGAACCTGGGACCGTCTGCTTAGAAGGCAGATGCTCTATCCAGCTGAGCTACGCGACCAATTAGGCGACAAAAATAGAAAAAATGTTAACACAATACACAAGTTTTTTATTTCACGTATATTGTAAAAAGATTTAATTCATTTTATCTGTAATTATGTTAAATATAAAACACCAATTCACTCTCCTAATCTTATTTACTTTTCAATTGATATTTTCTCAGAATGCTCCTCTTAATATGCAACAAGTTGGTCATGTGCCTACAAGTTCATTTCAGATGCCAACAGACCTAAGTGATATCTGGGGCTGGGTAGATAGTTTGGGCAATGAATACGCAATTGTGGGTACCAATCTAGGTACTTCTATTTTTTCATTGACTAACCCATCTCAGCCTGTTGAGGTGTTTTTTGAACAAGGAATGCACTCTATTTGGCGTGATATCAAGACTTTTGGTAATTATGCCTATGTTACCACTGAAGCTTCAAATGGTTTATTAATTATAGATATGTCCACATTGCCATCTGATACTAATTTAACTACTTATTACTACAACGGTCCGGCTAATGCTAGTTGGGAAAGGGCACATAACCTATATATAGATGACCGTGGATATGCCTATATTTTTGGAGCTAATAGGGGAAACAAAGGTTGTATCATATTAGATTTAAATCAAGACCCTACACAACCAGTAGAAGTTGCAGATATTAATAATTGGTATGTTCATGACGGAATGGCTAAAGGAGATACGCTATATTTAGCGCATATTTCGGATGGTTTTTTCACGGTTTGGGACGTCTCAAATCCCTCTGTTCCAGTAATGTTAGGTCAACATAATTCACCTGGTGCTAAGTGTCATAATGCATGGGTTTCTGATGATGGGGACTACTTATATACTACAGATGAAATAAGCAATGGATTTATTGGTGAATTTGATATAAGTGACCTTAACAATATTCAAATGATTGATGAGATACAAACTGAACCAGGACAAAACATTATACCACATAACACCCATTTCCTTAATGATTACATTATTACTTCTTATTATACAAGTGGAGTAGTGGTTCATGATGTAGCTAATAAAGGAAATATGGTTGAAGTTGGTACATTTGATACGTCACCTAACTTCAGTGGTGATGGTTTTTATGGTTGTTGGGGAGTATATCCGTGGTTACCAAGTGGTTTAATTATTGCTTCAGATATTGAGGACGGATTATATGTTCTTCAACCCAACTACGTAAGAGGGTCTTATTTAGAAGGAGATGTTCGTGATGCTTCAAATAATCAATCTATTAGTGGTGCTACCATTACAATACTTGGTCCAAACAAAACAGCAGAAACATCCACCTTTGGAAATTTCGCTATGGGTTTACCTACATCTGGTACTTACGATGTTATGTTTTCTCATCCTTTATATCAAAGTGATACTGTTTTTAATGTGCCACTTCAAAATGATTCAACTACTTTTATATCACAACTTTTATTTTCGCTTACACCATTGAATCTTACTGTGGAAACAAAGCAAGCAATAAATACATCTTTACCAGGGGTTCAATTTGAAATCAGTAATGAACATTTTTTCTATAGTGGAACAACAGATGCCAATGGTCAGTTTACAATTACTGGATTAATTCCTGGCTCATATAATATATTAGCTGGGGTTTGGGGGAATAAAGATTACTGTTCTACTTCTTTAAACATAACTGATGATGCTCAGCCTTTAGTTTTGTATTTAGAAGAAGGTTACCAAGATAGATTTAACCTTGACTTGGGTTGGACAGTAAATGCTTCTGCACCATCTGGTATTTGGGAAAGAGTAGTGCCAATTGGAACCGAATATGCCAATGAGCCTTGTAACCCTGGTTATGATAGTGATGATTGTGGTGACAAAGCTTATATTACAGGGAATTTAAGTGCTTTACCTACTTCTGATGATGTTGATTTTGGTTTTGTTCAGTTAATGTCTCCACAAATTTCATTAGACCCCAACCAGCAATATTTTATTAATTTTAGTTTGTGGTGGAAAAATATAGGAGGTGGTAGTATTCCTGATGATACATTAATTATTAGAGTCAATGATAATTCTAATTCAGAAATTTTAGCTTATTTCACTTCACAAGATTCATTAGAATGGGTAGCTACCAGCTTACCTATTAGCTCAACCATTGATGTTACTGATTTTTATGTTGAAATTTTTACTGCAGATTGGGATACTGGAGTTGATCACTTGGTGGAAGCGGGCGTAGATTATTTTTCTATACAAAGCGCAACTGGAATTACTCCAAATACCTCCATTGAAAATATCTTAGTTTATCCTAATCCAACTCATGATGGTAAACTATACTTTACTGATATCAAGGAATCGTTTAGCTATGAGGTTTATAATTTAACTGGTGAACTTGTAGATACTGGTAATGATTCATTTGTACAGTTAAAAGAAAGAGGAATCTATTTATTGAAAGTAATTACACCAAATCAAACTTTCACAAGAAAAGTTATTTTTTAGATAGCTTATTGCTTAAAATTTTAAAGATTAATCCAGAACCCTCAAGCAACTTTCTAAGTAAGTCATAGTACAGACTAATCGTAAGTATAATAGTCATAAACCATATTACAAGGATGTTGGCATAAAAGGTATCTAGTTTTATGTTACCAAGGAACTTAGATGGTGCGTAAAAGTGTGCGCCAAGGTAATTGTTGGTATATGGGTCTAAAAATATGGGGTCTGATTTTTGTATTAAACTAGTTTCCCCTTCAGTTATAAATTTTAATGTGTTAGAACTGGTTACTATATCTTCTAGGCTGTGATTGTTGTATTTAGTTTTAAATAACTGAAACTTTTGTTCTTTTAATTTAGCGATTAACCTTTTTTGATTTCTATATTCTTTAGAACTTATTTTTTTATCACTTTTTAACTGTCGTAAAGTGGCTCTTGTTGAGTCATTAATTTCTAATAAATCTGTAATGATTTTTTCATGATGATTTTCAGCAGTCTTATAAAGATTCATATAATAATTTCTTGTTTCTGACAAATATTGAATTAATCCATAATAGTCTTCTTTTGCTAATTGATTTTCCTCAATTTTTTGAAGCAGCTTATGTACTTTCTCTGGTGACATTTTTGAGGATTCAGGAAAATAATTCAATTCTTTTTTAATTTCATTTATAATTATTTGTCCATCTCTTTTGGTTTGCTTTTGCTTAAGTTCGTCAAGATTTTGATTCTGATGATTTCTATAGAAGCTACTAAGCTTGGTTTCTAATGTGCTTTCCCATTGATCTTTTTTCCAATTAGCAAAAGACATGTCTTTTTTGTCCTGATAAATGAGCTTTTCATACTCATTGTCTTTAAATTGATTTACTGCCATGGCTTCGTAAGCCCAACGTGATGCCATGATGTTACCAATTGTAGGAACCTCAGATTTAGAAGAAAAGTAGGGGTGGAGTTTATCAAACGGAACAATAATTCCACTAAATAACAGCTGTGGTATAATACATATTGGAATGAGAATATAAATTACTTTAACTGAGTTAAAGCTGGATGATATATTTAATCCTAACAAGTTTGCAAAGCAGGAGGTAGAAAAGAGAATGAACCAATGAGACATGAACATCCCTTTAATTTCTAAAACAGAGTTACCTACTAAAATGTAAAATAGTGTTTGAATAGCTGAAATCAGGAACATGATTCCTATTTTGGAAAATAGGTAGCTCCCTTTACTTAAGTTTAAGAACTTTTCTCGCTGTAGAATTTTTAAATTCCCAATAATTTCTTCTGCGCTAGTAGTTAATCCAATAAATAGGGCAACTATAACAGATATAAATAAATATTGTGGTAGGTTTTCACTATTAAAAAAAGTATACTCTAAATTGTTATCAAGATAATTTACATCCAAATACTTCATGAAAAAAGCAAGGATACCTGCTAATAGGGGGGCTTCAAAGAGTGTAATGATCAAATATTGTCGGTTGGTCAATTTTGATTTTAAATCTCTTTTAAAGAATATACCAAGCTGTGTTAGTACATTAGGTATTTTGAAAATACTTTTTGGAATATCTTGTTTCTCGTTTTCTCCAGATTTTGGTTTAATCAGTTTATGGTAGAATGAATTCCATTCTTGAGGATCTACCTTTCTTTTAGCAGTTTGTGACCCATATTCATCCACCACTTTCATATCTATGATGTTGAATATTTGTTCAGGATTTACATTACCACACACTTCACATTCACTTTCTTCTGCGTTGACATGATTAATTCGCTTCTTAAAGTAAATTACGGCTTCAACTGGGTCCCCTTTGTAAATAGGATAACCTCCAACATCTAAAATGATTAGTTTATCAAACATTTTAAAGATATCAGAAGAGGGTTGATGAATTACTACAAAAATAAGTTTCCCTTTTAATGATAGCATCTTCAATAAATCCATGATGATTTCAGAGTCATTAGAAGACAACCCAGATGTAGGTTCATCAACAAATAAAATGGAGGGTTCTCTTATGAGCTCAAGCGCTATATTCAATCTTTTTCGTTGTCCACCTGAGATAGTTTTATCAAGTGGGTTGCCTACCTTTAAATGTTTTACTTCATGTAATCCAATGGAATAAAGTATTTCATTGACTGTTTTATTGATTTTTTCATCATCATAGTTGCCAAAACAAAGTTTAGCATTGTAGAATAGGTTTTCAAAAACAGTTAATTCTTCAATTAAAAGATCATCTTGAGGAACAAAGCCAATTACACCATTTAGTTTTTCAGGATTTTTGTATAGGTCAACTCCATTTATTTTGACCTTACCTTTAGTCGGTTTGTAATTGCCATTGAGAACATTGAGTAGGGTGGATTTTCCAGATCCTGAACCTCCCATAATTCCTACTAATCTTCCAGATTCTTCTTCAAAAGTAATGTCATGTAATCCTTTGTGTCCAGTTTTAAATTCGTATTCAATATTTTCTGCTGTAAATCTTATTTTCTCCGTGTTTTCTTCAGTTAAAAACTGGGTGACTACATCACTATAAAAAATGGGATTAATACGAGAGTTTTTCAAGGAAGACCCTTGTCTAAAAACCTTAATTACACTAGGGGGAAGTATTTGACCATTAAGTAACAATTCTTGATTACCAAAATAGCGGACAAAATAGGTTTTAACAGATTGAACTCTTAGAATAATGACTTTTCCAATCATTCCTTGAGAATATATAGACTTAAATTCTGATTCTTTCATTTTTTGATCAGAACTAATAATCAATTGATTCTCTTGCTCGGTTATTTTATTACTCCCAGATTCAACAAAATGAAAAATCTCTTGGTATTCATTTTTTTCAATATTGAAAGTGTCTGCAACTGTCTCAGCAAATTCTAATTCTTTATTAGAATGATCGGGGTCGGCAAAAATAAATTCAAGAATTCTAATGAGTACAATAACTTTTTGACGTTGTTCTAGTTCCTCATTTATTTGGGTACAAATACGAAGTACTTTAACGGAATTTACAGAGGTTCTTTTTCTTGTGCCGTCTTTCTTTCTTGTTGAACTATGTCTTTCTTTTATAAAGTCATCAAAAATTTTAAGGTATTTTTCACTTAATTCACTTGGAAGGTCTTGTTGTAAAAATAGTTTTACAATAATTCTTGATGATTCATCTGCTCGTATCTCATCATCATTAACGTCTACTTTTGCCACAATGGCAAAAAGTTGCATCAATGCTTTTAAAATACGTTCGCTCATAGAATTTCTTTAGTAGGCTATTATTTAATCGGCTTTTTTGAAAGCAATAATTAATTGGGCACAACCATTTAACTTCTTGTTGGGATCTAATCTTGCTTCTATAGTACATTCTATAGTGTTCTTTACATTAAAATCCCAATATGGAGCATTGGCATGGCTTGCATTAGAGAAAAGTACATTTCGTTCTTCATCAAGTACATCAAAAACCATGTAATTGTCTTCTAATCCAGCACTTGTAGCAATTCTGTAAGTAGACCCTTCATAAAAAGTAGTGACAATTTCTGTAGTTTCATCTTGACCTAAAAAATATTTATAGGATTGACCATCAGAATAAAAACTAGCTTCATCTTGTTTAATAATTCCTTCCAAAATAGCGCCAAGCGTATCGCATTTAGTCTGTGTGAACATAGATAATGGTAAAAAGACCATCAATGTTAAAGCTATGTAAAAATGATTTTTCATTTGATATAGTAATTTCTAAGGTTAATGAATTCGTTGGCAATTTCTTTCATAGTCATATAATCAGTTTCGAAAGAAGACTTTGACATAATGTTTGTAGTTTTTGAATTGGCATCTGTTACTGATGGGATATATTCATAACTAGTAGGAATTTCCTTATACAAGGTTGATAAATCACTAAGCATAGATTGAAGTTCCCAAAATTGATCATTACTACCTACTTTTTCAATTAAGGTGATAAAGTGTTCTAATGTATGTTTGTTTTGGGCTAATCTAAGTTGATTTGATTCAGAAGAATCAGCCAATAGTTCAGTTGATTGAAAATACATGCTTTCAATCCAACCACCTGCAAGAACTAATGCTGCAATATCCTTATTGTCATTTTCTTTAAGGTATTCATCAATTTGAACATAAGCCTCGCTTGCTAAAGTAAGTAAGGAGTCCTTGTTGTTTAGATTTTTTGAAAATCTTTCTATTAAAGATTCACTTAAGGCATAGCTTGCGTTTAAATCATCGGCCATTTTTTTCATAGTGCCAAAATAATTTATTGATTCAGTAGAGTTTTCATAAACTGAACAATAAGCCAAGTCTGTTCCATAAATACCTAGCATAATGGCTTTGTCAAAACTTGTAACATAGTTTTCAGCTGCACTTACATCATGAAGTAGTGCTTTGGAAAAACCTTTTTCACTGTCGTGTAAATCCATAGTGATTTGAACAGGAGAGGGAATACTAAATATAGTGTGATCAACATCTACATTAATTTTCTCATCAGCCTTTATAGCATCCTGTTGATTTTCAACAGAAGTAGGATTTTTTTCTTCAAACTCTCCACATGATAAAATGGAAAGGCCAAGAAATATGAAGAGGTAATAATATTTTTTCATGAATTTAACTTATTTCAAGGTTAAAGTACACAAATGTAATAACATATAAAAGAGATGAAGTCTATCATTTCTATAATTTTTAACATCCATTTTAAAAAATATATTTGTGTGGTGTTTTTAGATTAAAAAACTTAGGTTTATAACTTCGTTATATAATCCTACTAATTAAATGACTTTTGTAGATGTTGTTGTTCCTTTAGCATTACCCAAAATGCTTACTTATCACGCTGATGAGAAGCTGGATATGCTTCCTGGACATCGAGTTATTGTACAAGTAGGAAAAAGACAATATACAGGCATTGTGTTTCTAGTGCATAAAAACGCTCCTAATTATAAAACAAAGCCCATATTATCTATTCTTGATCAAAAACCTATTGTCCAACAAGAACAGCTTGAGTTATGGTCTTGGATTTCTAGGTATTACATGTGTTCATTGGGGGAATTAATGATTGCAGGAATACCTCATGCATTAAAATTACAAAGTGATACCCATTATATTTCCAAGGTTAATTTCGAAGAAGAAGATCTATCCAGTCTAAAAGAGAATGAACAACTCATTTTAGAAGCTTTACATCATAATGAGAGGCTGAATTTGAGTGATATTTCTAACATATTGGGCGTCAAATTCCCACAAAAGTATTTAAAGTCATTGCTAGAACAAGAAAAAATCGCCTTGTACGAGAAGCTATCAGATAGTTATAAACCAAAAAAAATATCAAAAATAGGGTTATCTCCAGATCTTAAAAATGACGAAAATGCGATGAAACTTGTTTTTGAAAAATTGTCAAGAGCACCTCAGCAAGAAGCACTTTTTTTACAGTTTTTACATCATTACCAAGATGTAGGTGAGAAGCCTATACTTCAAAAAAAATTACTTCAAACTACAGAAAAATCACCAGCAGTTTTAAAAGGCTTAATTGATAAAGAGGTTTTAGTCAAAATAGAAGAAGAAATTGGTAGAATAGTTTCCTACAAGGGTGAAGTAAAAGAATTACCCAATTTGTCTTCTTTGCAAAACACCGTTTTAGAGGATATTAAGTCTCATTTTGACAACCATCAAAAAGTGTTATTACATGGTGTTACTGGCAGTGGAAAAACAGAAATATACATTCATCTTATCCAACAACAGATTAAACAAAAACGAAAGGTCCTTTATCTTCTTCCTGAAATTGCCATTACAACTCAAATTATACAACGTCTTCAATCTTATTTTGGAAATCGAGTTGGAATCTACCACTCTAGATTTTCTATGACCGAACGAACAGAGCTATGGTATGATTTATTGGAAGAAAAATTTAATAAATACGATATTATTCTAGGTGCTCGTTCAGCTGTCTTCTTGCCACTTAAAAATCTAGGACTTATCATAGTTGATGAAGAACATGAACAATCCTACAAACAGTTTAATCCTGCTCCTAGATATCATGCAAGAGAAGTAGCCAGTAAATTAGCTCAAATCCATCAGGCAAACTTATTGTTAGGCTCTGCTACGCCAAGTATCGAAATGATGTATTTGGTCAAGCAAAATAGGATAGCTTATGTGTCATTAAAAGAACGATTTCATAAGGTGCCCATGCCAGAAATACAATGTGCAGATCTTAAACGCGCTCATCAAAAAAAAGAAATGAAGGGCTCTTTTTCTGCTTTGTTATTAGAACATATTGAAAACACACTCAAGGTAAACAAGCAAGTGATTCTATTCCAAAACAGAAGGGGATATGCGCCAAGGCAGTTATGTACATCATGCGGTTGGGTTCCTATGTGTAAAAAATGTGATGTTTCCATGACACTGCATAAGTATCAGCCAATAATGAAGTGTCATTACTGTGGTTACACTACACCCAAAGTAGAAAAATGTGGTGCTTGTGGAAGCCATGAGGTCAAACAAATTGGATTGGGTACCCAAAAAATAGAAGAGGAGATTATTCAACACTTTGGGAATAAGTACAATGTGAAACGAATGGATTGGGATACGACTAGAAAGAAGGATTCTTTTCAATTGATTATTGACCAGTTTGAACAAAAAGAAATTGATATTCTCATAGGTACTCAAATGGTGAGTAAAGGATTAGACTTTGAGCATGTTGGTTTAGTTGGTGTATTGCAAGCAGATGACTTGTTGTATTACCCAGATTTTAGGGCATTTGAGCGATGCTTTCAATTGTTGACGCAGGTCAGTGGAAGAAGTGGTAGGAAAAATGAACGAGGCATGGTTATTATGCAAAGTTTTGATCCTCATCATTGGATTCTTCAAAAAATTATGGAGTATAATGATGAAGCTTTTTATACCCAGGAATTATCTGACAGGAAGCATTTTAAATATCCTCCTTTTTACCACTTAATTAATCTTTTATTATTACATAAAAAAGTGGAAGTTTTATCTGAAGGATCTAGAGAGTTAGGCAAAAGATTACGAAAAAAATTAGGCGGGCGAGTTATGGGGCCTGAGTTTACCATTATTCCAAGAATAAATACTTACTATCAACATCAGTTTGTCATCAAACTTGAAAAAGACCTTTCCTACAGTAAAGTAAAACAATACATTAGCGAAGTAATTGACAAATGGAATGCAGAAAAAGCTTATAAAGCTATTAGAGTTAAAATTGATGTTGACCCCATGTAGTATTAGCTACTGATTTCCAGTTTAGTATTCATATAAATCATCATCTGTATTTACTTTGTTTTGACCATTTTTGTATTCAGGAACTCCAAATCTTTTTATAATTTTTGAGGAAAACATCCTGGCTAAAACCACTTTTTTAATAGGAAGTGATATGGCGTCATTATCAGGGTTATATAACTGATATTCTTCGCCTAGTTTTTCAATGTCTTTATAATAAAAAACAGGTCCGTTATAATACTTTCCATTTCTTAAAATTTTGAGTCTAAAAAAATGAATTTCTTTAACAAATTCGGTTCCCAATGTAGAAGGCTTTTCAAATTCTATAAATTCTATTTTTTGTTGGAAAGTAATTAAATCATTTCTAGATAGTTCACAAAATTCTCCTGGGCAGTTTAACTCCCCATTTTTTAAGCTAGGATCTTCAAGGTTTGCATAGTTCAGCATTTCGGTAAAACTAACTTGTGCTTTGGGGTAGTTGGGGTAATAACCAGCTATATCACCTTTACAATAGGCCTCCAACAAGACTCTTGGTAAATCTCTCAACACTTGATTATGTTTTTCTACTAACCTTGCTTCTCTCAATAATATTTTAAAATCTTGTGCACCAAGTTGAAAAATCATAAAAAAAACCAATATAGAAAGTAGTATTCTTTTCATTTCAGATCGGCTTTTTTAGTGGGTTTTACAGGGTTGTATTCCATTTGGAATTTATACTTCTTATTTCTGTATTCCTCCCAATCAATAGACAAAAATTTGGACAATGGGAAGGTCGCAATGAACCCATTTCTGAGTATGACAAATATGTTTGCGGAGAAATTAGGTTTAATCACAAATTGATTTTTTAAGTTGTATTCGCTGTAGGAATAAGTAGTGTTTATACTGTCATATACCACATACATCATCTGAAAATCTAAATCAGCCATGCCCTTAATTTCTACAGATGCCTCAATTGGGATAACACCTTCTTCGTTAATTAACGCATCGTAGTTGTAAATACCCATTTCAGATATGTTTACTCCTTTGAATATCCCTTCAAAATAGGGGTGTTGTCCAAAACTTTCCCCAGTCTCCATTTCATCTGCCATCATTTGCTCTTCAGATACAATAGATGTATTTCCCCAAAGATCAGGTCTTGTAGATGAGTTGTTGTTTCGGTCAAAACTCATTTCCATGATGGTCTTATTGTTATTGGACCATGTATTGGTTTGTTCATTCATTTTATACACTTCAAGATTGTCCAGGTGTTTGTCACATTTGTATCTTACTTGTATTTCCTTACCTGGATTTAATTGAATGGGTTTTCCATCACATTCAGCTCTTATTTCAAACATTCCTCCAGATTCAAGTTGTCTCAACTTGCCATCTACATCTATGTGCATAGGAATATTATGTATAATCATATCATATGGATCCCTAAATTCTTTGTATTTAATAACAACTTCTTCTTGGCAGTCAAATGCATTTTTTGGAACAATTATTTTAGTACCAGAAGTATGTTCTATTACATTACATTCACCATTTACTCTATAAGTAATAAACGGTGATTCGGGAATTTGGAGTTCATTATTTTGAGCAATACTACATAAAGTAAAAAATGAAAGTGCTATAAATAATATTCTCATGAAAATAGATTGTCTATGAATTTAATGATAATCTTTAAATACGAACTCTCTCACTTAACTATTCTATTATATTTGTCTGATATCGGGATGTAGCTCAGTTCGGTTAGAGTACACGTCTGGGGGGCGTGGGGTCGCTGGTTCGAATCCAGTCATCCCGACAACATTAAAAACCTGTAAGCAGACACTATTTGGTTTTTTTTATGCATGCGTTGAAATAAAATTTCATAAGCATTAGAAGAAAATAGCGTTTTCAAGCTCAGCTTGAAACAAGTTTTTAAGTTGAATCACCCACTACTATTGATCTTGAAATAATCCAGTCATCCCGACATTTTTAATTGGATGGAGGTTCGGGGTATAATACCAAAACTTTTAACGAGAGGTATAATAGATGAGACAATAAATACGCCCCACATCAAAATGATAAATGATCCTACTTGAATAAATCTCTTATTTCATAATAATTTATATTATCATAGATTTTAGACTAGGAAATTCTTAGATATATTATAGAAATACTCAGTTTTTTAAAAAGAAAAATGTTTCTTTTAAGAAGCCTATTGGCTCATCTTTTTGATTAATTCCAATATCCCTTACAACTTCATCGGACTTTGGCCACTTAGCTGTTTTGAATACAATATCCCATATAGTCAATGTACTCCCAAAGTTTGCATGATTAGATTTTGAATGGTGAATGCGATGATAACGAGGTGACACAATTACTTTATCTAATGGCCCAAGACTTAGATTAAAACTTGAATGTTGGTATGTATTTCCAAAAACATAAAAACAATAATACAGGTTAATAGCTTCAATACTAAATCCAATTAAATTCATCATAATACCAATAAAAATACCTGATAATAAGACCTCAATTCCATGGGTATGTGCTGTCAGCAATACAGTATATCTTTTATCTAAATGATGTTGAAAATGAAATTTCCAAAAAAAGCCCTGATGCTTAATATAATGAAGTAGCCAATTTAATAATTCAGCAATTAAAAAACACCCTACAAAGTCTATTAAAGGGAACTTATAAACTTCTAAACTTATTAAATCCAGTGATGAAAGATATTTTGAAATCTTACTCATTAGGAAAATAACTAATAAACTTGAAATTATATAAGCAATATTACGGTATTTAATCTTTCCTTTCAGTCCTCTTCTAAAGTCAGCAGAAAATAAAGCTTCTATTATGAAAAAGAATGATAAAATAATGCTAGATAAGTATAGAGTTAATTCTGTTTTCACTTCTTATCTTTTTTTG
>CAJWIX010000067.1 GCA_913042175.1 uncultured Flavobacteriales bacterium | reverse complement strand
TAAATTCAATAATGTTGTATTAAAAAATCAGATTGTAAACTTAATATTTTTAATTATTACAAAGTAAATTTTAACAAAAAAATATATTTGGCACAAGATTTGAAAATTCAGTAATAAATATTGTTATGAAAAAAAATTTAAAAAACAAAAGACGAGATTTTTTAATGAATGTTTGCCCAACAGTAGCTATGGCCTTTTTAGGTATTACTGTTTTGGAATCATGTAGTTCAGGTGATGACGACATGGATATTGGAGGAGGAGGGAATAACGGTGGTGGAAATAATAATAATTCTAATACTGGTTATACAAAAAACGGCAATACCATAACAATTAATTTAAGTCATTCCAACTTTAACACCTTACAATCGAATGGCTGGATGAACTTTACTGCTCAAAACATGTTAATCTTAAAAATTGATAATGATACCTACAGAGCATTTACTAATTCATGTCCACATCAAGGAGCTAGAACTGCTTGGACGTTTAATTCATCATCCAATAGATTTGTTTGCAATAACCATGGCAATCAATATGCAACTGATTGTACAACAGCTGGTACTGGAGGGGTATTGAAATGTTACACAACTAGTAAAAGTGGTTCAAATCTCGTTGTGACTGTTTCTTAATAAAATCAATATTCTTTGTTTATTCTTTCAGAAAGTTGAGTTTTTATTTCATCAGAAACAAAGGCATGTTTAATTGCTTCTAAATTACATTTCTTAAATTCTTCAATCGACCAACCAAATTTCTTGGAAACAAGTTTATATTCATTCGTCAGGTCTGTATCAGATATAGTTCTACCGTCAGTGTTGATACTCATTGAAATAGAAGATTCATTAATTTGAGAAATAGGATGATCTTCTATTTTATTAAATGTTTTGGTTTTAATATTACTTGAAACGCAAACTTCTAAATGGTAATTATTTTCAGATAAAAACTTAACTAAGTTAGGGTCTTTCATACAGTTTACACCGTGCCCAATTCTTTTTACTTTTAGTTTATCAATTGTTTCCCAAATACTTTCAGGTCCTTTAGCTTCACCAGCATGGGCTGTACAATTGATATCATTTTGCATAGCATACTTAAATGCATCTAGATGATTGTCTAAAGGATAACCTGCCTCATCAGCTGCAATATCAAAACCTAGAACTCCTTTTCCTTTAAATTCTTCAACGAGCTTAACTGTTTCCATACTCTGTTTCTTTGAATAGTGGCGAAGAGTACATAAAATAAGTCCTGTAATAATACCCGACTCTTTAGAAAGAATATTCATAGAATTACATATAATACTAACTACTTCTCTAGAATTTAAACCTTCTTCCGTATGTAATAATGGAGCAAATCTAATTTCACAATAAATAACATTGTCTTTAATTAGTTGATTAAAAAAATCTTCCATTACCAACTCTAGACTTTCTTTTGACTGCATCAATGAAATTGCATTGTCTGCGCATTTAATGTATTGTTTTAAGGAACTACAGCTTTTACCAGCTTTAAAATTGTTATTGTAATGATCAATTGTTGTTTCAGGCCTTAACCTTTTTACAGTCTCATAGCTAAGACTGCAATCTAAGTGAATGTGAAGTTCTATTTTGGGAAGGTTTTTAAATTTCACTGTACAAACTCTATATTTCTTTTTAGACCTTCAAATTTAGTTCTATTTACAGGACTGTTTTTAAAAACTGAATTAAAGACTTCATTTGTTAATTCCTTCCACTGTTTTTTTGAATAATCAAAAATTTCACTTTTAGGTTTAAAAAGTGGTTCATTATGTTTTACTGAAAATTTATTCCAAGGACATACATCTTGACAAATATCACAACCAAAGATCCAGTCATTAAATTGATCTTTAAATTCATTAGATATTTGATCTTTTAACTCTATAGTTAAATATGAAATACATTTGTTAGAATCTAGTTTATAGGCTTCATATATTGCATCTGTCGGACACGCATCAATACATGCAGTACAACTTCCACAATGATCAGTTACTTCATTATCATATTCTAGTTCTAGATCTAATATTATCTCAGCTAAAAAGAAAAAAGAACCAACTTTTTTACTTATAAGATTAGTGTTTTTGCCAATCCATCCTAAACCACTTTTTTTTGCCCAAGCTCTTTCAAGAACAGGTGCTGAATCAACAAAAACTCTTCCATGAACATCACCTATTTGATCTTTAATTTTTAAAAC
Organism: uncultured Flavobacteriales bacterium; assembly: GCA_913042175.1. Taxonomy (GTDB): domain Bacteria; phylum Bacteroidota; class Bacteroidia; order Flavobacteriales_D; family Parvicellaceae. Next base: position 11,249 of record CAJWIX010000067.1, on the reverse strand, counting down.
AAATTTTTTTAGTTTTTCCTTGATTACAAAATGATAATCTTTACCGTAAGCATACTTTGAGATTTTTAATGATTTGGGGGGGGTGTTTTTGTTGGGAAAATAATTAAAGAGAAGTGATATAACACTCTTAGAGCCTTCAACAAGCTTTGTTGTATCTAATCTCTTATCAAAATTTCTTTCCATATAACTCATTTTGCCATGGAAATTGTTTTTTAACCAAGTTTCAAATCTATTTGCTTCTGAATCTAAAAAACCTGATTTTGAAATTCCACAGGACATAAATCCTAAATCATTAGAAATAGTTTTTATAAGTTGTGTATTATATGATTTATTATTTAACACTATGCAAATAGGTTATTTTGACCAGACGAATACTCAATATTTAAGTGCTTATAAGCTTTTTCAGTAACCTGTCTTCCTCTAGGGGTACGAACTAAAAAACCCTGTTGAATTAGAAAAGGTTCATAAACCTCTTCAAGAGTTTCAGAAGTTTCTGAAACAGCGGTAGCCAAAGTAGTAATTCCTACAGGTCCCCCTTTAAATTTTTTAATTAGAGTAGTTAATAATTTATTGTCCATTTCATCTAAACCATACTTATCTACATTAAGAGCTTCTAAAGAATATTTTGTAATCTTTAAATCAATATTGCCATCTCCTTTAATTTGAGCAAAATCTCTTACTCTTCTTAGTAATGAATTACTAATTCTTGGTGTACCTCGACTTCTACTTGCTATCTCATCAGAAGCTGAATTATCAATTTTAATATTCAAAATTTTAGCACTTCTTCTGATAATATCTGATAATGTATCGTTATTATAATATTCTAACCTATTGTTAATTCCAAATCTTGCTCTCATCGGAGCAGTTAGTAGTCCTGATCTAGTAGTTGCTCCGATTAAGGTAAATTGATTTAAATTAATTTGAACTGATCTTGCATTTGGACCAGATTCAATCATAATATCAATTTTATAATCTTCCATGGCAGAATATAAATATTCCTCAACAACTGGTGATAATCTATGAATTTCATCAATAAACAAAACATCTCGGCTTTCTAAACTAGTTAATAAACCAGCTAAATCTCCTGGTTTATCAATAACAGGTCCTGAAGATACTTTTAAAGAGACTCCAAGTTCATTAGCTAAAATATGAGCCAATGTGGTTTTTCCAAGACCAGGTGGACCATGAAGAAGGGTATGATCTAACGCTTCTGAACGTTGATTTGCAGCTTCAACAAAAATTTTAAGGTTATCAAGAACTTGGCTTTGACCATTAAAATCACTAAAACTTAATGGTCTTAAAGCTTTATCAAATTCTAAATCCTCACTTGAAAAATTATCATTTGTAGGATCTAGATTCTCGTTCATACTCAAATATAGTCAAAAGTTGACTTAAGAATAATTGAAAAAGAAATGACTTAATGCTCTGTAATTTTTTCTCCTTTAGCAATAGGTGTAGTCTGAGGAACAAAATCTTCTTTTTTACCAGGCTTACTGTAATCATATGCCCATCTGTAAACTTCAGGGATTTTACCCGGCCAGTTTCCATGAATATGTTCAACAGGTGCAGTCCATTCCATTGTATTAGATTTCCAAGGATTTTTTTCAGCTTTCTTACCAAAATACATACTATGAATAAAATTGTATAAGAAAATAAGTTGAGCTAAACCTGTAATTAATGCAAATACTGTAATTAAAACATTGATATCTGCTAAATCATCAAAATAAGGAAAAGCTGTATTAGTGTAATATCTTCTAGGAAGTCCTGCCATACCAATAAAATGCATTGGAAAGAATATCCCATAAGCACCTATAGCAGTAATCCAGAAATGCACATATCCTAAAGTTTTATTCATCATTCTTCCATAAAGCTTAGGAAACCAATGATATACACCAGCAAATAAACCATACAATGCAGAGATTCCCATTACAAGATGAAAGTGAGCAACTACAAAATATGTATCGTGTACATTAATATCTAATGCACTATCTCCTAAAATAATTCCTGTTAAACCACCTGTTATGAAGGTAGAAACTAGGCCAATTGAAAAAAGCATAGCTGGATTTAATTGTAAGTTACCTTTCCAAAGCGTGGCTATATAATTAAATGCTTTAACAGCTGAAGGAATAGCAATTAAAAGAGTGGTAAATGTAAATACAGACCCTAAAAACGGATTCATTCCTGTTACAAACATATGGTGTCCCCAAACAATAGTAGATAAAAATGCAATTGCTAAAATTGAAGCAACCATAGCTCTATATCCAAAAATAGGTTTTCTCGAATTTGTAGCTATTATTTCAGATGTGATTCCAAGAGCTGGTAGTAAAACAATATAAACTTCTGGATGTCCTAAAAACCAAAATAAATGTTCAAAAAGAACAGGAGATCCGCCCTGATAATGCAGAACCTCACCTTGAACAAAAATATCGGATAAAAAGAAAGATGTTCCAAAAGATCTATCCATTATTAAAAGTAATGCAGCTGATAATAACACAGGAAATGAAATGACTCCAATAATGGCTGTAACAAAAAATGCCCATATTGTTAGAGGAAGTCTGAACATAGTCATCCCTTTTGTTCTAAGATTTAATACAGTCACTATATAATTTAGAGAACCTAATAAAGAAGATGCAATAAAAAATGCCATTGAAACTAACCATAGTGTCATTCCCGCACCAGAACCAGGTTGCGTTTGAGGAAGAGCACTTAATGGAGGATATATTGTCCATCCAGCAGCTGCAGGACCAGCTTCAACAAAAAGAGAAGCAACCATAATTACACTTGATATAAAAAACAACCAATACGCAATCATGTTTAGGAAACCTGAAGCCATATCTCTAGCACCAATTTGAAGAGGAATTAATAGATTACTAAAAGTTCCGCTCAATCCAGCAGTAAGAACAAAAAACACCATAATTGTACCGTGAATTGTTACTAATGCTAAATATATATTTGGATCCATAACTCCATCAGGAGCCCATCTATCTCCTAAAAATATTTCAAAAACTGAAAATGATTCCTCAGGCCATGCTAATTGAATTCTAAATAACAAAGACATCAAAACACCAATAACACCCATTACTAAAACACCAGTAACGAAGTATTGCTTTGCAATCATTTTGTGATCTTGACTAAAGACCCATTTAGTTATAAAAGTTTCTTTGTGATGATGATGATCATCGTGATTTTCTACATTATTATTTACAGCAGCAGACATATTATTATTTATTGAATAACCTCAGAAAACGTTTTCTGTTCATTTAACCATTTATTAAAATCTTTTTCAGACTCTACAACAATCTTCATTTGCATGTTATAATGTGAAGCTCCACAAATTTTTGCGCAAAGAAGTAAATAATCAAATTGATATGGTTCTAACGGCTCCTCACCTTTAGCTATCAACTCTTGACTATTATCATATCTAATTTTATTAATTCTATTAACTTTTGCAACTACATCTGGATTTAATCTCATATCAGCTGTAGTTGTAGTTGGTGTAAAAGAAAATTCAGTAATCATTCCAGGAACACAATTCATTTGAGCTCTAAAGTGAGGCATATAAGCTGAATGTAAAACATCCTGAGATCTAATTTTAAAAATTACTTTCCTATCCACAGGCAAATGAAACTCTTGAGTAACAACAACATCATCCAAACCATTAGGATCTGAAGAATCAATACCTACAGAATTTCTTCCATCAAAATCATTTAAAAACCTAACATTAGCATCACCAAGAACATTATCATCACCTGCATAACGAGCTTTCCAATTCCATTGCTGGGCATATAATTCAACGACTAAAGCATCTTCATCTTCATCAAAATTCATTATATCAGACCAAGTTGTCATTCCATATAATATTAAAGCAAAAAGAACAATGGCTGGAATTACAGTCCAAACTAATTCTAGTTTATTATTATGTGTAATAAATGATGCTTTTCTACCATTAATACCCCTGTACTTGTAAGCAAAGTAATGTAATAGAGCTTGAGTTACAGTTTGAACAATAAATATAATTATGAATGATATAATTAAGAGTGTATCATATGTATAACCATGTTCCGAAGCTGATTCTGGCAGAAGAACCTTAGTGTAAGAAACAAATGAATAAATAGTAACCAAATAAATGAATACCAAGAAAGCAAACATTAATTTACCTTGAAGGTCATTATCCTTTTCAGAAGCTACTTGAGAATCATCTTTTTTTGCTCCAAGATTTGAAATTTCAAAAATCTTTGTTATTTGCCAAACTGATATTGCCAACAAAGTAACTGCTATTATTGAAAGTAATACTGTCATTATATTTTATCTTTTATCATAAATTAATAAACAAATTTTTCGCTTTCTTTATTTAGAGGATCACCTGTAGCTTCTAAAGGTGCCTTAGTTAATGAATCAAAAACAATGTATATAAATAATCCTGCAAAAAACATTACTGATCCAAGCTCAGGGATTCCAAAAGACCACTGATCACCAACAGCTGAAGGCATGATCATATTAAACACATCCATGTAATGTCCAATTAAAATAATTATACCTGCTGTTACTATAATCCAATTCAATCTCTTGAAATCTGAATTAATTAGTATAAGGAATGGTAATATGAAGTTCATTACCAACATTCCGAAAAATGGAATTTGATAATCTTCAAGTCTGGTTATAAAGTAAGTAACTTCTTCAGGAATATTAGCATACCAAATTAACATAAATTGTGAAAACCATAAATAAGCCCAAAATACACTGAAGCCAAACATGAATTTAGCTAAGTCATGTAAGTGATTATGATTAACCTTTTCTAAATAACCCAATGATTTTAAAAATATTATCATAATAGCAATTACAGTAATAGCTGAAACAACCATACTAGCAAAAACATACCATCCAAATAATGTACTAAACCAATGAGGGTCAATTGACATAATCCAATCCCATGACATCATAGATTCAGTAACAATAAAAAATGCTAAGAATCCTGCAGATAGCTTAAAGTTCTTTACATGATTTGAAATATCACTTGAATTATCTTGTGCAATTGAAAATTTTCTGGAAAAATATCTGTAGAGAGACCAACCAGCCAAATAAAAAACTCCTCTTGCTAAGAAAAACGGAACATTAAGATATCCACTTTTGGCTTTAATAATTTTATCATGTTCAACAACCTCAGGATCCATCCAAATAAACAAATGATTAAAGTGTAGAGCTGATAATAAAAGTATAACTAATACTATTATACCACCTGGAAGTAAATATCCAGTAATACCTTCCATAACTCTAAATAATAATGGAGACCATCCGGCTTGAGCAGCTCTTTGAATTGCATAAAATGCAAGGGTGCCAAGTGAAATCATAAAAAAGAAAAATGCTGCTACGTATACTGCAGCCCATGGTCTATTAGCTAATTGATGAAAAACATGCTCATCATGTGACATTTCATGACCTTCTGAATGTTCTGAATTATGTTCTTTAGAAGACTCTATCAATGAAGAATGTGCTTCTACAGGATAATCATGATTTGATGCATGATCGTCACCATGGTGTGAGTTTGCAATGATTTCTTTTGCTTCTTCAATTGTACTAGGAGCAGAATAAAAACCGAAAGCTATTCCAAATAAACCTAAAATTATTAGAGCTAGCGAAAAGATTTTTATTTTTTTAGTTAATACAAACATTCAAACTATTTTTTTAATTCATTTCTTAAGTCCATAACATATTGTGAAATTTTCCACCTCTCATCTTGATCAACTTGTGATGCGTGAGATCCCATTAAATTTATTCCATACATCAAAACATGATATATACTTCCTTCTGTAATATCCCTATCTGCATAACTTGGAATTCCTAAGAACTTTTCTCTAGTCATTAAAATTCCTTGTCCATCACCTTTAGAGCCATGACAGACTGAACAATAAATTTCATAAAGTTCTTTACCTGTTTTAACACTTTCTTCTGTTCTTTGGATTGGAGATTTTAAATTTAATTTAGCAAGCTCATAACCTTCATTTGAGTCTTCATACTCATAAGGTTCCCATCCTCTAGAAATCGTTCCTTCAACTGGTTTCTGCGCTTCAATCCCATTAGCAAATGCCGATGATTCTGCATAAGTATCATAACCAACAGATTCATACATGTTTGGGAAAAATTGATAGTTAGGCTTTGATGAATCAAAACATGAAACTAAAGAGAGAGATAATAATATGTATATATAATTTATTTTATTCATCTTTATTTTCTACTATATCAATTTTAAATATATCTGTTTTTTTTACTTTTGATTTAAGCTCTTTTTCATTATCACTTACAGGAATTTGAACTAAAAACTTGTCATCAGTTGTTTCTGGAATTGGATTTTCAGCTTCCTTGAAAGGCCAAAGTCTACTTCTAAGATAAAATGTAATAACCATTAAGTGTGCCGAGAAGAAGACAGTTAATTCAAACATAATAGGCACAAATGCTGGCATATTTTCTATGAAACTAAAACTAGGTTTTCCACCAATATTTTGAGGCCAATCTACAATCATAATATAATTCATCATAAAAATTGCAAATGCAAATCCAATACAACCATATATAAAACCTGCTATTGATATTCTTGTCGGTTCTAATCCTAAAGCTTTATCTAATCCATGAACAGGAAATGGAGTAAAAACATCTTCAATATAAACTCCTTCTTTTTTTAGAAACTTAACAGCATCTAAAAGCTTATCATCATCATCATATATAGCATGTAAAAATTTATTTGCCATTTTTATCTCTCATTTTTTTATAATTATCACCAGATGATTTTAAAATTGTTTTGACCTCTGCCTGAGCAATAACTGGAAAAGTTCTCGCATAAAGAAGAAATAAAACAAAGAAAAAACCAATAGTTCCTATGAAAATACCAATATCTACAAACGATGGAGAAAACATAGTCCAAGATGATGGTAAATAATCTCTGTGTAAAGAAGTAACAATAATCACAAATCTTTCAAACCACATTCCAATATTTACTACAATAGAAATTATGAAAGAGAATATTATGCTAGTTCTTAATTTTTTAAACCACATAAGCTGTGGAGAAAAAACATTACAAGTCATCATTGCCCAATAAGCCCACCAGTAAGGACCAGTAGCTCTATTCAAAAATGCATATTGTTCGTATTCAACACCTGAATACCATGCAATAAAAAGTTCCGTTATATATGCACAGCCAACTATAGAACCTGTAATCATAATTACAATATTCATAAGTTCAATATGTTGGAGTGTAATATAATCTTCAAGGTTACAAACTTTTCTCATTACAATAAGTAATGTATTCACCATTGCAAAACCAGAGAATATAGCTCCAGCAACAAAATAAGGCGGAAAAATTGTAGTATGCCAACCAGGAATTACTGATGTAGCAAAGTCAAATGATACAATAGTATGAACTGACAATACAAGAGGTGTAGCTAAACCAGCTAATACAAGTGAAATTTCTTCAAATCTTTGCCAATCTTTAGCTCTACCACTCCAACCAAAACTGACAAGGCTATAAATTTTCTTTTGAAAAGGCTTAACTGCTCTATCTCTAATCATTGCAAAGTCAGGAAGAAGACCTGTCCACCAGAAAACTAGTGACACAGTCAAATATGTTGATATAGCAAAAACATCCCATAAAAGAGGTGAATTAAAATTAACCCATAATGAACCAAATTGATTAGGTATTGGTAATACCCAATACGCCAGCCAAGGTCTACCCATGTGAATAAGAGGGAATAAACCTGCTTGCATTACTGAAAAAATTGTCATAGCCTCAGCAGACCTATTGATACCCATTCTCCATTTTTGTCTGAAGAGAAGCAAAACAGCAGAGATAAGTGTGCCTGCATGTCCAATTCCAATCCACCAAACAAAATTTGTAATATCCCAAGCCCATCCAACAGTTTTATTTAATCCCCATACTCCAATTCCAGTAGATATTGTGTATATCATACATCCAACACCCCACATAAATAAAACAAGAGAAATTGAAAAAACAATCCACCATTGCTTATTGGCTTTACCTTCAATTGGCTTGGCTACATCAACAGAAATCTGATGATAAGTTTTATTACCAGTAACTAAAGGCTTTCGAATTGGTGCTTCGTAATGAGATGCCATCTATATACTTTTATTTTTATCAATATTTCTAACCTTTGTATGATAAAACACATTAGGTTTTGTTCCTACATATTCAAGAAGGTGGTATACTCTATCATCTTGCTTTCTTTTATATACTTCACTTTCTTTATTATTTATATCTCCAAATTGAAGAGCACCAGTTGAACATGCTGCAGAACATGCAACAGCATCATTAAACTCATTTTTTTCAACTTCTCTTCCTTCATTTTTAGCTTTCAATATAACAGACTGAGTCCCTTGTATACAGAAAGAACATTTTTCCATAACTCCTCTTGATCTTACAACTACATCTGGGTTAAGGACCATTTTTCCTAAATCATCATTCATATGGAAATCAAATTCATCATTATTATTATACAAGAACCAATTAAATCTTCTTACTTTATAAGGACAGTTGTTTGCACAATACCTAGTTCCAACACATCTATTATATGCCATATGATTTTGACCCTGTCTACCGTGAGATGAAGCAGCAACTGGACAAACAGTTTCACATGGAGCATGATTACAATGCTGACACATCACAGGCTGGAAAACAACCTGAGGATTATCGCTTGGCTCTTCCATTTCTCCAAAAATTGAGAGTGATTCACCTAAGCCTGAAATATTTTCTTTCTTTTCAATATCTGATGAAAAATCAGCTTCAGAAGAATAATACCTATCAATTCTTAGCCAGTGCATATCTCTAGATTTTCTGACTTCTTCTTTTCCAACTACAGGAACATTATTTTCCGCATGACAGGCAATTACACATGCGCCACAACCAGTACATGCGTTAAGATCAATAGATAAATTAAAATGATGACCAATTGATCTATCAAATTCATCCCACATATCAACCTCCTTGGAATTAACAGGTGTTTCAATATGATTTTTAGACACTTTTGGAATAGGGTTCCAATATTCTTTATCTTTTGTGTTAAATATATCTAACGTAGTTTCCTTAATTATATCTCCTCTACCCATTAGAGTATTATGCAACTGTACGCATGCAAACTCATGAATTTCATATACTGATGATAATGTAACTTTTTGAGATTTTGAAAAATCTTTGTAAAGCTTAAAAGCATTAACACCAGTTTTCATTTCATCCTTAATTCCAATCTCTCTTCCATATCCTAAGGCTAAACCAACAGTTCCTTTTGCCTGACCTGGTTGAATAATTACAGGGACTTTTAATTCGGTTTCATTAAGCTTTAATAAAGCATAATTACTATTCAAAGCTCCGTTTGATTCATTATAATTTTTTAAACCAATTTTTTCAGCATCAAATTTTGAAACAGTTATATAATTATCCCATGATACTCTGGTCAATGGATCTGGAAATTCTTGTAACCAAGGATTGTTAGCTTGTTGCCCATCACCCATTCCAATTTTAGAATACAAAATCAAATCATATCCATCATTATTGACAGATGTTAACTGAGATATGTATGTAGAGTATTGTAGATTATTATAATTTAACTTAACACTACTTTTTGAAGAATAAACTCCATCGTGTAAAGAAGAGTTCCATTTTTTAGATGAGTCCAAAATATTATTTTTCCAATTCTCTTTGATTTCATCATAAAAAGAACTTTTGCTATCAGACCAACTTAATAAACAATCTTCAAACTGTTTAGTATCAAAAAGAGGTTTAATGGTTGGTTGTGTTAAACTATATTCTCCATTTATAAATTCAAAATCTCCCCACGATTCTAGTTGATGGGGAGTTGCTGCAACGTGTGAAGAACACATAGCAGTTTCATCAATTTTCATTGAAAAAGTAACACTAAAATTTAATTTTTTTAAAGCTTCCGCAAAATCCTTTGAATCAGATAATGTATAGCAAGGATTTACACCATTCATTATTAATCCTTTAATATCTCCTTTTTTTATTCTGTTTAAAAGACTGTTTACATTAGAATCACTACCATTTCTGACTAAAGAAACTTTAGTATCACTTTTTACATTAGAATTTAATATGTCATTAATTCTATTAGTAATTATTTGAGCACTTAAATCATCTAATCCACAAACAACAACAGACTGTGAAGAATTAGAAAGTAAGTGTTCAGATGTATAATTTACTTTCTTTACTAACTCATCTGAAATAGATTGAATTGAGCTAGAATCACCTGAAATTTTCTTGTATAGGTGAGCTAAAAACAATTTTTGATCACTAACCGATAAAGGAATTCTCAAATCTGCATTCGATCCAGTAATCGACATGTTTGATTCAATTTGTATATGTTTAGACATAGAAGCTTTTCCATTATTTTTATTTGGAATTCTCCCTTTGACATAATCATGATCATAATTTGAACCTTGCCAATCACCTAAAAAATCTGCACCTATTGAAACAATACATTTAGCATTTTGAAAATCATAATAAGGAAGTGCTCTCAACCCATACATTAACTCGTGTGCATCTAGTGTTGCAGATTCTGAAATTGAATCATACTCAATATGTTCAACATTAGGGTATTTACTAATGAATTCAGAAATAATTTTTTTGCTAGTTGGACTGTTAACAGTTGATGTTAAAAGGACAACTGGCTGATTAAGTGATTTTAATGAATTTAATTGAGCTTTAATATTATTGTTAAAGTTCTCCCAAGAAACATCTTCCTGATTAATCGTTGGTCCTTGAACTCTACCACTATCGTATAGACTAAGAACAGAAGCATTTAGTCTTGCATTTGCATATCCATTGTAAGACGATAATTTATTATTTTCAATTTTAATAGGCCTACCTTCTCTTGTTTTAACGAGAACATTTGCTGAGTCAAAACCATCAAATAATGTTGTAGCATAATAGTTAGCGATACCAGGAATAATTCTATCAGGCTGTACAACATATGGTACGGATTTATGAACTGGTCCTTCACAGCTTGCAAGTACAGCAGCTGTTGTACTAAAGCCCAAATACTTTAAAAAATCTCTTCTATTTGTATCAGCGTTGTTAACTGAATCGTTTGAAAAAATATTTTCTTCAATAGGAAGTTTTTCAACAAACTCATCGTGTCTAATTTTATCAAGGCCATCATTAGGCTTTAACTCAACTTCGCTTTTCCAATATTTTTTTTCTTGACTCATTTAATCAAAATTTAATAATGGCATTT
>CAJWIX010000066.1 GCA_913042175.1 uncultured Flavobacteriales bacterium | reverse complement strand
ATGGGTATGATGGTTGACCCTAAGTATGGGGGCAGTGGTATGGATACATTAAGTTATGTTTTAGCTATTGAAGAGGTGTCTAAGATTGACGCATCTATTTCGGTAGCTATGTCCGTAAACAATAGTTTAGTTTGTTGGGGGTTAGAACAATTTGGTAATGAAGAACAAAAACAGAAATATCTTGTTCCTTTAGCCAAAGGAGAAAAAGTAGGTGCATTTTGTTTGTCTGAGCCAGAAGCTGGATCAGATGCAACATCGCAGAGAACAACAGCAATTGATATGGGAGATCATTATCTCTTGAACGGAACTAAAAACTGGATTACAAATGGTAGTACAGCTTCGACCTATCTTGTAATTGCACAAACAGACGTAGATAAAGGTCATAGAGGTATTAATGCATTTATCATAGAAAAAGGTTGGGATGGATTTGAAATTAGTGCGAAAGAAGATAAATTGGGTATACGTGGAAGTGACACACATACGTTGGTATTTACAGATGTAAAGGTGCCAAAAGAGAATAGAATAGGAGAGGACGGTTTTGGGTTTAAATTTGCTATGAAAACGTTATCTGGCGGTAGAATAGGTATAGCTGCTCAGGCATTGGGTATAGCTGCTGGGGCATATGAATTAGCTTTGGCATACTCAAAAGAAAGAACAACTTTTGGAAAACCAATTTCAAATCACCAAGCAATACAGTTTAAATTGGCTGATATGCACTTGGATATAGAAAATGCAAGAAATTTAGTTTACAAAGCGGCATGGCATAAAGATCAAGGTATGGATTATGCCTTATCTGGTTCTATGGCAAAATTACATGCATCTGAGGTAGCCATGAGAACAACAGTTGAAGCGGTTCAAATACATGGAGGTTATGGTTATGTAAAAGAATACCATGTTGAAAGATTAATGAGGGATGCGAAAATTACTCAGATTTACGAAGGAACATCAGAAATTCAACGAATCGTAATTGCTAGAAGTATACTAAAAGATTAATTGAAGATTATTTATATAAAAAAAGGGGACAATTGTCCCCTTTTTTGTTGAGTAATTTTTAATATTATTTAAAAACTCCAATTCCTGTAGGACTTCCAATTCTGTCCATTGCACATCTAAACCCAATGGTAGATGTAGATCTATCTTCCTCTAAGAATCTTCTTGTGCCAGGATTTAAGTAGTATGCTCTATCTCTCCATGATGCACCTTTGAAAACTCTTGATTTATCAGAAATTAAAGTAGTTGGAGCACCAGCTGGGTTTTTAATACCTCCAAGTGAAGCTTCTGGGCCTCTTTGGTACATGGCATAATCTTCATTTTTAGTGCCAGCATTAAATTCAGAAATTATAGGATCATTAAAATCAGGATCACCAGGATGCCACTTAGAAGATTTTAAATCTCCGTCTAAGTAATCAATATTATCAGCAATTCTGTAATTACTTCTCTTCATATTTTCTTCAGCTGTAACATTTCGCATCTTAACATTACCAGGTGTATTAACTATATAGTTGGCCATTCCTACTCTAAGCATTGGACTTATTTGAATAGAGTAACCAGTTAAGTTAACATCTTGTTCTACTTGCATCTCGAAATCTTCAAATACATTATCAAATATTTCCTGAATTTTAACAGATGCTTCAATGATTTGTTTGTCTTCTAATAACTTTTTAGCATCTTGAACATATTGATCAACAGTGTTTAACAGTTCAGTTTCAACAGAGTCAAGAAGGTTTTTAGGAGAATAACCATACTTTCTTTCTGCTTTACCTTGTCTTTCAGCTCTAAACTCAATTAAGTATTGCTCTATTCCATAGATGTCATATATAGTAGCATCATACTTTTCATCAACAGCTCCAGAAGCGTTTAGCGTCTTAGTCTTGAATACATTACCTCTGTAAGGTCTGAATTCATCTACATCTTCAGAAGAGAGTGGTCTGTAAACATCACTTACCCATTCACTTACATTTCCAGCCATATTATATAAGCCATAATCATTTGGCCAGTAAGAATATATTGGAGCAGTAATATCTGCATTATCATTAAGATGTCCAGCTACACCCATGTAATCTCCTCTACCTCTTACAAAGTTAGCTAACATGTCACCCTGAAAATTTTCTTGAGGGTTTCTAACCCAATGACCATCCCAAGGGTATAATCTTTTCTCAATAATACGTTCGTCAATGGTGTTGCCAATAAGTCCATAAGCAGCAAATTCCCATTCTGCTTCGGTTGGTAGCCTATATCTTGGTAAAAGAATACCATCTGACATTTTCACAATTCTAGTTGCCATGTCTCTAGGCTTAAATTTACCAGTAGTTGGATCATAACCACCTTTAGATGGATCTAAGTCTGCAATTTGCCCTTGAGGATTTAATCCCTGCTCATACTGACCGGCAAAATATGCATCAGTAGTAAAAGGTTCATTTTGCTGATTAGGATTCATTAGTAAAATACCTTCTCTGATTAGAATATATTCATTTACTCTATCTGTTCTCCAAGCTGCAAAATCATTTGCTTGGTTCCAAGAAATACCTACAACTGGATAATCCCTGTATGCTGGGTGTCTTAAATAGTACTCAACATATTTTTCATTGAATCCTAATTTTTCTCTCCAACACAATGTGTCAGGTAAAGCCTTTTTGTAAATCATTGGAAAATCAGTGTAAGTTCTACCAACCCAGTAAAGGTATTCACACCAGTGGAAGTTAGAAATTTCTGTTTCATCCATGTAAAAAGAAGATACAGTTACTCTTCTAGGAACATTATGGTTTTCATAGGTGACATCTTGTTCAATTCTTCCCATGGTAAAAGTTCCACCTTCTACTAAGATTAAACCTGGTCCAGTTTCTTGCTCTGCGTAAGGTACTTTTTGGAAACCTCCATTCTTAGGATTGTTGTAATCCCAACCTGTAATACTTGAAGTTTCATATTCTGTACAACTTGTTAAAAAAGCTGCAACAAATAACCCTAAAAAATAAATACTTCTCTTCATCTATTAAATAATTAGTGTCGCTCTAAACGAATATTTTGAACGTAAAGTTACAAATTTAGGCATTTTTTTAGAAAGAAGGACAACTTATTGTTCTGTAAGTTCTCTTTTTTGGTTGACAATCAAAATTAATTTGTAATGATAGCTCATGTGATCCTGATGTAGCCATGGACAAACTTGATACTGTAACATCATAACTATATCCTATTTTTATTAGGCCAACTTCCATGCCAAGCAGTATAATGAAAGCATCTTGATTTCTATACCAAACACCTCCAACATAAGGTCCTTTTTGTACATACAGACCCATATTCAATTGTTGTGCGCTTCCCTGTCTTCTGTAAAGAATATTTGGAGAAACAATGGTTTCAGTTTCTCTGTAAATAGAGCCATTTCCAGACCATGGAATGTGAAAGCCAACATGTCCCGTGTATTTTCTTGGTAAAGGGCTTGTTCTATTTGTTAATAAAGATTCATTAGGCTCAGTTAAGTGATGAGCTGCAAATCCAAAATAAAATTGTTCGCTAAAGCCTAAAAAACCTGCAGAAAGATCAATCCCAGATTTTGACCCACCTCTTGGTAAATCACCAGTTTGATAAACAAATCCCCTTATTGGATCTATCATGTCACCAAAAGTCAATTGATTCCAGTCTAACTTTTTTTGCCAAAAAGTAGATTCAAATCCAACCCTAACAGAGAATTTTCTAGATAGTTTCATTTGATAGGAATATACCGCGCTAACCCTGTTATTTTGAAGAGAGTTTGCCATCCTGTCGTTAACTACCATTAAACCTAAACCTCCATGCAAACCATCTATGTGTTGATCATAGGAAAAAGCATTTGTAACAAATGTGGCTGGCACACCTGGCCATTGATTTCTATGATTTAGAGTAATACGCGGACACATGTGAGTTCCTGCAAATGCAGGATTTAAAAAAATTGGGCTTGCATAAAATTGTGTAAACTCGGCATCTTGTGCAGAAACCTTTTCTGTATTTAAGAAAAAATATGAAAACACAAATGCTAGACCAAAAGTCTTCATGCAAAATTTATTCAATATTTTTAAACGTGTAGTCATTAAATTTTTTCAATTATACGAAAAAACAATCATTGCAACTTCTACATTACGCCTTGTATTACAATAATCATTATAATTTTGAGTTTTAAAGTTAATCAATGTTATTGATAAGGATTACCATAATTGTTTTACTTTTTGTAATTACGCCAATTTCAAATGGTTTATATGCGCAAAGTTTTTTGCAGTTTATAGATACTGTCAAGTATAGTACCTATGCTCAAAAAAACAATTCAATTGTTGATTTTTATCCTTCTAGTGGATACTTTAATTCATCAGTAAATAATTTAATTTTTCAAAAAAAACTTCCACACGGAAATTATAGTGTAGAAGAATTTGAGTTTACTGAAGAAAGAGTTGAAGTAAATAAAAATGCTATTTCAAATTTAAGTTTAGATAATCAATATACTTTCCAATTTAACCATCAAGAAGAACATGTAAAAAATAAGGTTACACAGTTGCTTCTCAATTGTTTGAGAATGCATAATGGTGAGTTTTACAGAATAAAAAATTTCAAAATTAAACTTAGAAAAGATGTAGTTTTTAACAATATTCCTAAAAAAACTGAATTTTCAAATCAATCAGTTTTATCAAATGGATGGGATTGGTATAAATTGGGGATATCAAATGATGGTGTATATAAAATAGATTATAATTTTTTGCTTTCAAATGGAATAATAAATGGCCCCTTACCCTCAAGCCAAATCCATTTATATTGTAATAATTTCGGGATGTTAAATACTACAAATGGTAATTACAGACCAGATGATTTATTAGAGCATACTTTATTCTTTAATGATGGAAATGACGGTACATTTTCATCCGGTGATTATGTACTTTTTTATGCAAAAGGAAGTGATAGAGTTATTTGGAATAATCAACATTTTTCTCATGTCAACCATCTTTACGCTGATAGTTCATTTTGTTTTTTTGGCATTGGTTCTGGTGGGGTTAACGCCATAGATACTGTAAACTATTTAAACCAAACATATTCAACAGAGGTCAATGAATTTTGGGATTTTGATTATATAAATGATGACAGAGTTAATCTACTCAAATCTGGTTCAATTTGGTTGGGTGACGTATTTGACTTAACTAACCAATATGATTATTCTTTTCCTTTTGCCAATTTAGGCGATTCATCTTTTGTTAAAATTAGAGTAGTAAGTAAGTCTACCTCTACTCCTGCTTCATTTAATTTATCTCTTTTTGGTCAAAACAGAAATATATCCATTAATGGCTCAGGAAGTTCATACCTATCTGATGCTGGAAGAGCATCAGTCAATGAATATTATTTTCCAAACACGCCTAATTCAAATTTTAACATGACCCTTACATACAACAATAATGGGTCACCATCATCCAAGGGTTATTTAGATTATATAGAGGTTAATTGTAAAAGACAACTCACTGTGGATAAGTCAGCTTTTGATTTTAGAATCACAAATAATGTCCCTACATGGTCTAAAATAAATCTACAAAACAGCAATAGTGTTCAAATGGTTTGGGATATTACAGATTTAACCAATGTTAAATCAGTTGCTTTTCAACAAAATGGTGCTGCATTGTCCTTTATTGATGAAATTGATAGTGTTAAACATTACACAACAATTTCAGGAAATGCTTTTCCTACCCCATCCTATATACAAAAAGTAGTTAGTCAAAATTTACATGGTCTGTCAACTCCAGATATGATTATCATTTCCAATGGAAATTTCATGCAGGCTGCCGAGGAATTGAAGTTTTTTCATGAGTCTGATGGATTATTAGTTCATATTGTAACTGATCAACAAATTTTCAATGAATTTTCTTCTGGAATGAGAGATGCTACTGCCATAAAACAATTTTTGAGAATGTTTTATGTTAGAGAAAATGGTAGTCCTCAGCACATACCAAAATATTGTTTACTAATGGGTGATGGAACTTATGATAATAGAAATTTACTGGGCCATGGTAATAATTTACTCCCTGTTTTTGAATCTGCAGAATCTCTTGTTAAAGTAAATACTTATGCTACCGATGATTATTTTGCTATTTTATCTGATGGTGGAGCTATGTTAAATACAGATTTATTAAATATTGCAATAGGAAGATTAACTGTATCAACACAGCAAGAGGCAATGGATGTTGTCCGAAAAATAAAACACTACCAAACTATTGACACACTAAATAACGCTGTTGGCTGTTCAATAAATTCTTCTAATAGCGTATTGGGAGATTGGAGAAACAAGGTGGTTTTAGTTAGTGATGACGAGGATAATAATGCCTATTTCAATGATATTGAAATAATGGCTTCAAAAATTGAGCAAACTAAACCAACAACCAACATCACTAAAATTCATGCTGATGCTTATGCCCAACAATCCACTGCTGTAGGAGAACGAATTCCAGCAGCTGAATCGGCAATTGAAGGAAGAGTTAATGATGGGTCATTGATCGTAAACTACATTGGTCATGGTGGGGAAACGGGTTGGGCTCATGAGCAAATACTTACTGTTCCAACTATACAAAACTGGTCTAATTTGTCTTCAATGCCAGTATTTATGACTGCTACATGTGAATTTGGTCGATTTGATGACCATGATAGGGTTTCTGCAGGTGAGTTTGTTTTACTTAATCCTAATGGAGGAGGAGTTGGTTTATATACCACAACAAGGTTAGTATATGCTACTCCAAATGAGTGGTTAAACCGATATTTTTATGATACAGTATTTGATTTGGTTGACTATAAAGCACAAAGACTAGGGGATATTTATAAAGGCACAAAAAATAAATTTGCCATGTATAGTGCCGATCAAAATTATCGAAAGTTTGCATTGTTAGGAGATCCAGCATTGAAATTAGCTTTACCGGAAATTTATGTAATTATTGATTCAATAAGTTCAGATACCATTCAAGCATTGAGTGAACTTCAAGTTTTTGGACATATAGAGGACCAATATCAAAATATATACAACAATTACAATGGTAAAGTATATCTCACCTTTTTTGATAAAAAGACAACGTTTAACACGTTAGGCACCAACTCAGGTTCATCAGCTGCTCCATTTCAAATGTGGAAGAACATTATTTACAAAGGAAAATCTACTGTAAGTAGTGGAAATTTTAGCTTTTCATTGAAAGTCCCTAAAGATATTGATTACACATATGGCAATTCAAGAATGAGTTTTTATGTTGAAAATGGTAATATCGATGGAAATGGGAATTATGAATCGCTCATTATAGGAGGCATAAATTCTAATGCTCCGAACGACATTACTGGACCTGAAATCAAGTTATATTTAAATGATGAAAATTTTGTCTCTGGTGGTATCTCAAATAATAATCCAGTTTTAATTGCCCATTTGTTCGACACAAATGGAATCAATACTGTTGGTAATGGAATTGGGCATGACATTGAACTTATTATTGATGGTGATAATGCTAGCAGCATAATTTTAAATGATTATTATGAATCTGATTTAGATACCTATCAAAGTGGGAAGATATTTTTTGAACTAAGTGAACTTTCCCCTGGAGATCATACTGTTGAGTTAAAGGTTTGGGACAACTACAATAATTCCTCTAAATCAGACATAAATTTTATTGTTGTAAATAATGAGGAGGTTGAGCTGAGTCATGTTTTAAATTATCCAAATCCATTTACAACCAACACATCATTCTTTTTTGAGCACAACCAAAATTGTAATTTTCTTGATGTCAACATAAACGTTTATAATGTTTCTGGTAAAATTGTTAAAACAATTAATCAAAGAATTCACAATGAAGGTTTTAGGTCAAACGGTATAAATTGGGATGGGCGTGATGAGTTTGGAGAACAATTAGCTAAGGGTGTTTATCTCTATAAATTAAAGGTTACTAATGAGCAAGGCATGAGTTCTTCAAAGACAGAAACAATGTTCCTGTTGAAATAATTAAATCCTATATACTATTTGTATATATTTGTCGTTATTGAGATTAAAGCGAAAGGGAATGTTAAAAAACAATTTTGTAAAACTTAATGTATTAGTGGTCTTAGTTGCTATGGTGTTTAGCAACACATTAAAGGCGCAAATTTCTACACAAACTTTAAATGGTAGTTCAGGTATTAATACCATTACTTCTGCTGTTCCATTTTTGTTGATATCACCTGATTCAAGATCTGGTGCCATGGGAGATGCAGGTGTTGCAATTAGTCCAGATGCTAATGCTGTGCATTGGAATCCAGCTAAATTAGTTTTCATAGATGAAATGAATGATATGGGATATAGTTTGTCCTATTCACCATGGTTAAGAGCTTTAGTTAATGATATTAATTTGGCTTATTTATCTGGTTATAAAAGACTAGATCAATTTTCAACTATTGGTATGTCATTAAGGTATTTTTCTTTAGGTAGTATCACATTTACTGACGTATATGGTCAAACTATAAGAGATTTTAATCCCAATGAGTTTGCAGTTGACCTTGCCTATTCAAGAAAATTGAGTAACAATTTTTCGGCTGGTCTTACTGCTAGATATATTTTCTCCAATTTAACAGGAGGTACTCAAGTGGCTGGAGCTAGCACTAAACCAGGACAAAGTGTATCCACTGATTTGTCATTTTATTATGTGAGTAACCCATTTGACATTGGAGATATGCCATCTACTGTTGCATTAGGGGCGAATATTTCAAATATTGGTGCTAAAATGGCATACACTGAAAATGCCGATAGAGATTTTATTCCTACTAATTTTAGGTTAGGTAGTGCAATAAACATGAATTTAGATGAATACAATAAATTCACTTTTACTTTTGATGCAAATAAACTATTAATACCAACTCCTCCTATCTATGACCCAAATGATCCTAATGTTATCTTATCTGGACGCGACCCTAATGTTGGTGTTGCTACAGGAATGTTTGGTTCATTTACAGATGCGCCAGGAAGTTTAATTAATGATGGAGGTAATTATACCATTGAAAATGGTTCAAGATTTAAAGAAGAACTAAGAGAGGTAAATTTATCTGCTGGTGCTGAATTTCTATATTCGGAATTATTTGCTGTTAGAGCAGGTTACTTTTATGAGCACCCTACAAAAGGAAATAGACAATTTATTTCTTTTGGTGCAGGAATTAAATACAAGGTAATTGGGTTAGATCTTTCTTACATTCTAGCGTTAACCCAACAAAGTCCTCTTGCAAATACCATCCGTTTTTCTATTAAATTTAATTTAGGAAATACTGGATCTTCCGAATAAATTTCACTTTTTATATCTTTATGGCAAATGATTAAGAAAGTTTCTTTTTCCTATAAAGTATATGACTCATTAAATGATCTCTCTGAGCCTGACAAGAAGTTGGTCTTAGCTTCTGATGAAATCCTTCAAAAAGCTTATGCTATATATTCTGGTTTTAATGTTGGAGCATCAGCATTACTTGAAAATGGAGAAATAATGACGGCTAACAACCAAGAAAATATGGCCTTACCTTCATCACTATGTGCTGAACGTGTACTGTTGTATTATTGCAGAGCTCATTTTCCTGATTTGGTTGTTAAAAAGATGGCCATATCAGTCAAAGCTTTACATGCTGTTATAAAAGAACCTATAACTCCCTGTGGTGCCTGTAGACAAGTAATGGTTGAGTATGAACGTAATCAACAATCTGATATCACAGTTTTCTTAAAGGGTGAAGTAGGTCAGATTTATGAATTAAAAAGTATTGGTGATTTACTGCCCTTAGCTTTCAAGACTGATGCCTTAAAACGTCATTAATACGTAACATTTGATTGGAATATACATCTTTAATATATATTTGCTTTTTACTTTAAGTTATGCCTACTCAAACAATGGAAAAAAATACTAAATCCAAAGCAAAAAAATCATTGGATTTTTCAAAAGAACAGTATATCAAATGGTATAAGGATATGCTTGTAATGAGAAAAGTTGAAGAAAGAGTTGGACACCTCTATATTCAACAAAAATTTGGAGGGTTTTGTCACTTATATATTGGACAAGAAGCTATAGTTGCTGGAACGGTTTCTGCCTGTGAAAAAGGAGATAAACATATTACAGCATATAGAGACCATGCACACCCAATAGGACTTGGTGTTCACCCTAAATATATGATGGCTGAATTGTATGGTAAAAAAACCGGAATGTCCAAAGGTAAGGGTGGTTCCATGCACATGTTTAATAAAGAAGTGAATTTAATGGGGGGTCATGGAATAGTGGGTGCTCAAATACCAATGGGTGCTGGAATTGCTTTTGCAGATAAATACAAGGGAACAAAAAATGTTACTTTTTGTTCTTTTGGAGATGGAGCAGCTAGACAAGGCGCTCTTCATGAAACATTTAACATGGCTATGATGTGGAAGCTTCCAGTTGTTTTTATTATTGAGAACAACAATTATGCTATGGGGACTTCTGTAAAAAGAACCACAAATGTTGAGGACATGAGTGAGATGGGAAAATCTTATCACATGCCTTCTTTTGTTGTTGATGGTATGTCAGTTGAGGCTGTGCACTATGCTATTCAAGAAGCTTGTGAAAGAGCTAGAAAAGGAGAAGGACCAACTTTGTTAGATATTAGAACATATAGATATAAAGGTCATTCCATGTCAGATCCTCAAAAATACCGTTCAAAGGATGAAGTGGAAGATTACAAACAAAAAGATCCTATTTCTCAGGTACTTAAAACTATTGAAGAAAATAACTTAGCATCTTCAAAAGAAATTAAAGCAATTCAAGATGAAGTGAAGCAAATTGTTGAAGAGTCTGTAAAGTTTGCTGAAGAATCTCCAGATCTTGAACCTCATGAACTATACGAAGATGTTTACGTTCAGAAAGATTATCCTTTTATTAAAGAATTTTTATAACATTTGATTTATGGCTGAAATTGTTAGAATGCCCAAACTAAGTGACACCATGACTGAAGGTGTTGTAGCAGAATGGCATAAAAAAGTAGGAGAAAGTATTGAAAGTGGAGATCTACTAGCTGATATTGAAACAGATAAAGCAACAATGGAATTTGAATCCTTCCAAGAAGGAGTTTTGTTACATATTGGTGTAGAAAAAGGTCAAACTGCACCTGTTGATTCAATTCTAGCCATTTTAGGTGAAGAAGGTGAAGACGTAACGGCTTTACTAAAAGAAGCAGAAAAAGAAGTTGAAGTAAAAGAAAAAGAAGAGGAACAGAGCCAAGATGCTAAACCAGTGGTTGAAAAACCATCTGCACCTGTTGCTCCAGTAGTTTCTGCACCAGCTCCTACACCCGCTCCTATTGCACAACAAACTGTAGCTGCATCTAACTTTCCATCGACTGCATCAATTTCTTCTCAAGAGATTAAGGCTTCCCCGTTGGCTAAGAAATTAGCTGAAGAAAGAGGCATTAATTTACGTTTGGTAAAAGGAACTGGTACTGAAGGAAGAATAATTAAAAGAGATATTGATAATTTTCAAGGTAGATCAGGAATTAGTGGCGTTGAGTCATTTTCAGATGCACCTGTTTCTCAAATGAGAAAAGTTATTGCTCAGAGACTTGCAGAAAGTAAGTTTTCAGCACCTCATTTTTATTTAACGGTTCAGATTGATATGGATAATGCAATGGCCGCAAGAAAGTCAATAAATGAATCAATCAGTCCAGCAAAAATTTCTTTCAATGATTTAGTTGTTAAGGCGGTAGCGGTTTCACTTAAAGATAATCCAAAAGTAAATGCATCTTGGTACGGAGATTTTATTAGATATAATGACCATGTTCATATCGGAGTAGCAGTAGCAGTTGATGAGGGCTTATTGGTTCCTGTGGTTCGATTTGCAGATGAAAAGCCTCTGACACAAATTGGTGCAGAAGTAAAAGAATTTGCGCAAAGAGCTAAAGATAAAAAATTACAACCTGAAGATTGGGAAGGCAATACATTCACTATTTCTAATTTAGGGATGTTTGGTATTGATGAATTTACAGCTATTGTTAACCCACCTGATTCTTGCATTTTAGCAGTTGGAGGTATACAACAAACACCAGTTGTAAAAGCAGGACAAGTTGTCCCTGGAAATGTAATGAAGGTTACTCTAAGTTGTGATCATAGGGTTGTGGATGGTGCTGTTGGTTCTGCATTTTTAAATTCATTTAAAAATTATTTAGAAAACCCTGTTTTGCTTTTAGGAAGGGATTCTATTTAGATTATTTTTTCGAACTTTATTGTAATTTCTAGTCAAATAAATTTCTGGAATTGCAACATGATATTCTTCATACTTCCATTGACTACTTAAAAGGGGTTGGTCCAAAGAGAGGAGAGGTGCTTAAAAGTGAGTTGGGTATTTATACATACAGCCACTTATTAAACTATTTCCCCTTTAGATATATTGATCGTTCTAGATTAATTAAAATAAATCAAATATCCCCTGATATGGGCAATGTTCAACTTTCTATTTTAATTCGAAATATGGAAGAAGTTGGTCCTCCCAGAAAGAAAAGATTAGTTGCACATGCATATGATGAAACAGGTGAGATAGTATTGGTTTGGTTTAAGGGAGTTAAGTGGATTAAATCTTCAATTCAGGTTGGAAAATCCTATGTTTTATATGGTAAACCTACTATGTACAACAATACATGGAATTTTAATCATCCTGATTTAGAATTAGAGCAAAAAAATAAAGATAAAATAGGAGTGCTACAACCTGTTTATCATTCTGGGGAGAAATTATCAAAGTTTGGTTTACACTCAAAAGGGATCGAAAATTTACAGCGCAACTTAATTCCTCAAGTTTTGGATTTTTTATCGCCTACATTATCTACTCATCTGGAAAAGAAAAATGGTTTTCTGTCAATAAAAGAAAGTTATAAAAACATTCATTTTCCTAAAAACCCTTCTGCCCTAAAAAAAGCGCTTTTAAGGTTGAAATATGAGGAATTATTTTTTCTTCAATTAGGGATGACTAGACAGAAATTAAGTACCAGAAGAAAAGTAGTGGGTTATAAATTTGAAAAAGTTGGTCAAAATTTTAACGAATTTTACACTCAGCATTTAACTTTCGAATTAACTAGTGCTCAAAAAAGAGTACTCAAAGAATTTAGAAGAGATTTAGGCTCTGGAAGTCACATGAACAGATTACTTCAGGGTGATGTGGGAAGTGGAAAGACCATGGTTGCTATTCTTACCATTTTACTGGCTATAGATAATGGATTTCAAGCTTGTCTGATGGCTCCAACAGAAATTTTAGCCACACAACATTTTAATACCATTTCAAATCTATTAAGTAAGTTAGGGATTGAAGTGGCTTTACTAACTGGTTCAGTTAAAAAGAAAGATAGAGTTCAAATACATAACGACCTTGAAAATGGTAAACTAGGTCTGTTAATTGGTACACATGCTTTACTTGAAGATAAAGTGAAATTTAACAATTTAGGATTAGCTGTGATTGATGAACAACATCGTTTTGGTGT
>CAJWIX010000065.1 GCA_913042175.1 uncultured Flavobacteriales bacterium | reverse complement strand
CCGCACCACCACCTACTACAATTACATCATATTCATGATAATCTTCACAAGAAAATAATATGACACTGAGTAATAGTATAAGTTTATTTAATCTCATTTGAAATAGTTTTTTTGCCTGTTGAAAAGTCTTTTGTGATAATAGCACTATCATAGAGAGTTCCTAATGTGGTGTATGCACTGTAAATTAATTTATCATTTTCAACGCTAATAACCTGAAAAAACTGAGTTTGTTCACCTAATTTATCATTTTTGTATCCATCAGTTTCATAATTTTTCATTTGTTCTCTATCAACTTTATATTGTTTAGGTCCGCTTACAGATGTAACATATAAAGTTTTAAAATTTCCTTCTTGATTAATATTTGGGGATTTAACAGGTATGTGTCCTCTTGCATAAGTATGGTCATGACCATTAAGCACTAAATCCACACCGTACTTGTCAAATAATGGCTTCCATACTCTTCTAGCATACTCAAAATCTCTACCTTCTGCCGGAGAAAATACCGAGTGATGGTTGGTAACTATCTTCCATTTTGCATTACTATTACTTAACTTATCTTTAATATATTCCGTTTGCTTTTCGAGTTGACCAGTTGAATTAAGAACAATAATAAGTATATCTTGATACTCGACTGAATAAACTGTTTCGTGAAGTTTACTATCCAAACTTTGCTCAACTGGTAAACTAAATTGAGGTCTCCATTGAATCGATAATCTTCTAGGGCTTGAGTCATCGGTTCTTTGAAACTCATGGTTACCAACTACAGGGATAGCAGTCCATTGGCTATGGATAAACCCTCCTGCCTTAAACCATTGTGCCCATTCGTAATCTTTATGAGCAGTATCAACTAAATCTCCTGCATGAATAACAAAGGCCGCGTTCGGAGCAGTTTGGTAAGCCATTCTAATAACTCTTGACCAATGACTTAGAATATCATTTTGAGCATCACCAAAATATACAAATTGGGTAGGACTGTAACTATTATTAGCTGTTTTAAACTGTATCCACTCAGACCAATTTTTATCATATCCAACTCTATAAGCATATAATGTATTTGGCTTTAAATCTTCAAATACTACACTATGATAATTCACAATTAAAGAATTATTTGCTTTGTATAAACCTAAATCAAATTCTTCAGTTGATGCAGTGTAAGTTGTAGCTTCTTTAGTAAATCTAGAATTTAGGCCTGCAACTGCTATTTGAGCCTCAGCTTTTTTTACTGAAGAATCAGTTCTCCATGTAACAGCTCTTTTTGTTGAAGGATCACCATTAAAAGTTAAAATTATTCGATCAGGATCTTTACTTGGAATTTCCCAATGATGTAAACCATCATGTTTATGACTATGAGAATGATTTTGAGCATTTAAGTAAAAACAAAAAAACACAAAAAAAAGAAGATTATATAAGGGGTTCTTCATAAACTTATTTAAAAATTTGAATTCTATCATCATTATTAGCAACAATGAATAGTTTATTGTCTTGAGTTTCAATAGAAACAATTTTTTTTGAATCACCAGGAACAAAAAATCCAGATTCGTAAGTTGGAATCTGTTTAAAGCTTCCGTCATTATTTCCGATTAATAACAATCCATTACCAGAATCATTTCTTGTTGTTTCAATCTCTGCATGATACATATTGCCTATTAAAAGTACATCATTAATATTATCATTATTGAAGTCTTGAATTATCATATCGTTAACCGATGAAAATTGAGCATATGTAGGTAAAGGCTTAAAATCAAAGAAATCCTTATTGTTTATTAAAGCTGCACTTTCAAAGGTATTAACAGATAACCTCAAGGCGTTTTCAAGGTTCTCCTCACCGTAAACTTGTTGTACATCTAAAGAGGCAAATATGTCATACTTCTCAAACTTATCCTTTAAATCAGGGACTTGTTGAGATGAGCAAGAAAATCCTCTTAATGGAAACTGAATCCCATAATTATAATATGCAAGAACAATATCATTAGAACCATTTTCATCAAAATCATCATAAAACACTTCAAATGGTTCATCAACAGATGCTTTATATTTATAATTGAGTCCTAAATTACCAACAACAATATCAGGTAAATTATCGTTATTCAAATCTGAAACTTCAATACTATTCCACCAACCTGTTGAAGAGCATCCTAAGTTTGTATTCAATTCTTTTTTTGAAAAAACTCCACTCTGATTTTCAATAAGAGTTATTGGCATCCATTCACCAACCACAACTATATCCTGATCACCATCTTGATCATAGTCCATCCATTCAGCATCTGTTACCAAACCTATTTCATTTAAAACAGAAGAGTTGTCATGTACTGTAAATGCACCTTCATTATTAACTAATATATAACTACTTGCAGGCTCAGGATAATTCCACGGTTTCATTCTTGATCCAATAAATAGATCTATATCACCATCATTATCAAAATCATTTGGTTTTACTACAGAACCACTTTCAAAAATTTGGGGAAGTAACTCTCTGTTGAATGTAAAATTACCATTGCCATCATTTATATAAAGTCTATCTAAATATGTACTCGAATTAGGACTAAACTCATTACCTCCTGAAACAACATATAGGTCTAAATCACCATCATTATCAGAATCAAAGAAAGTAGCATCAATATCTTCTAAAGCTTTGTGTCTTGCCCAAGTTGCACTGCTAGAAACTATAAATTGATTTTCATTTTGTATATATAGTGTAGCTGATTGACCAGAAGCACCTCCAATAAAAATGTCATCTAAACCATCACCATTAACATCTCCTTTAGTCAGTGCAGGTCCCAGTTGAGATAACTTGTGAGGTAGTAACACTTGTTTATCATAATCATTAAAATAATTTTCTTGATGAACATGATTCAATAATGATTTAACTTCAGTAAACTTTATGTCAGTCTCAGATTTGTTCAAAGTATTTAATAGGTTTTTATCCTTCTTTATTTTATGAAGTTTATTGATTTTTGGATTTAGTATTTTTTGAATTTTATTGTCAGGCCACTCAATCAGAATGCTATCAATTTTTTTTGAGGTTCCAATTCCAAAATGAATAACATCTTCGCTTGTAGAGTAAATTCCTCTAACATTTGTAGTTTCAAAAAATTGAAATTGATTTTCATGATAGATTGAAACTTTAGTCCCAAATGTTGGCTTACTATCATTTAATTTTAACCTTATGTAATTATTTCCGTTCTTCTCAGAATTATTTTTATAAATGAAAGGTTTATCATTTACATTGCTAACTACTAAATCTAAATCTCCATCATTATCTAAATCAACATAAGAAGCTCCATGAGAAAATGATGGTTGGTTTAACCCCCAATCATCAACATCATTTTTAAAATTTAAATCACCATAGTTTTTATATAGGTAATTTTTAAGTTTTTGAGAAGGTAATAAATCAAGTAATTCATCCAAATTAATGATATCCCAGATACTTATATCAGAATCATTTGGATTCTTTAAAATATACTCATTAATAGTTTTAGACACTATATCTGATATTTTTTTATCAGCATCAGTATTCCTAATATCTCTAAGTAGTCCATTAGTTATATAAATATCTTTTTGTCCATCATTATCAAAATCAGCGACAAGACTTGCCCAGCTCCAGTCAGTAGCAGCAGTCTGAGTAAATTGAGCTATGTCACTAAATGTTTCATTACCATTATTTAACTGAAGAGTATTAAACATATATTGATAATGTCCACCGTCATTAACAACTTTCCAAAAAGAATTTGGATTCATACCACTCATATTAGATTTCAATCTAAAATTATCTTCAGCCGTCATATCCAAAACCATTAAATCGAGATGTGAATCATTATTTATATCAGCAGCATCAACACCCATACTATAAAATGAAGTGTGTCTTAAAGACATTTCAGTTTTGTACGAAAAAGTACCGTTCTTATTATTGTAGTAGAGAAAATCAGGTGCATCAAAATCATTAGCAACATATAAGTCAGGCCAACCATCTTTATTAAAATCGCCCACAACAGCAGCATTAGGAAATCCAGATCTATCTAAACCAGCTTTTTCAGTAACATTGATAAAATTATCACCTGTATTTTCAAAAAGCTGTAAATTATATTCAGGCAATTTCATGTCAGTCCCCATGAATGGAGAAAAATTTCCAGTATTTGGAGGATGATTTAAAAGATATAAATCTAAAAGACCATCTTTATTATAATCAAAAAAAACTGAATGCCTAGTTCTTCTATCAACATCTACACCCCAGGACT
The DNA here is from genome assembly GCA_913042175.1 of uncultured Flavobacteriales bacterium. Lineage (GTDB taxonomy): Bacteria > Bacteroidota > Bacteroidia > Flavobacteriales_D > Parvicellaceae. Next base: position 9,271 of record CAJWIX010000065.1, on the reverse strand, counting down.
TTGCTGACTCAATAAATTTAAAATTTCCTTGATTTATATAAAGTTTATTTGTTCTCAGCTCAGGTTTATCATCATAAAGCTCACAGCTAACATAAATATCAAGGAGACCATCATTATTAACATCAGCTACTGTAACACCTGTTGACCAAGAGCCATCATTAACGATACCGGAATTAAGTGTTTTATCTTGAAAATTAAAATTCCCAAGATTTCTATAGATTTTATCATCAACTAGATTTCCTGCAAAAAATAAATCCTCTAACCCATCATTATCAAAATCACCGACACCAACACCAGCTCCTCCATAATAATTCGCATACAAAAAGACGTTGTGTTCCTTTGTATCTACAAGATCATTTGAAAATGTAATTCCAGTTTTTTCAGAATCAATTAAACTGAAAACAGATTCTTGTGAGAAAGACACAAAGTGAAAAAAAATAATTAAATAATATTTAACTAATTCTCTCATATAAAGCAAAAAAAAAGGGAGGATTAAATCCTCCCTTAAATATAATTAATATATAGTATATATTATATTATTTATCCCACCACATTCTTGTCATCCAAGTATCAGCTCCTTGTCTAGCAACAGCTGCACTATAGCTCTCACCATTTGTTGAAGCTTCACCACCAGGATAAATCATTCTTCTCATGATTTGCCCGCTAGTTTCACTATTAGGATGTTTAGTTGCAGTTAATGTAGGATATCCTGTTCTTCTCCAGTTAGCATATGCCTCATACTCGTTAAGGTAAGTAGCTTTCCAGTATTCATTCATACATTGCTCCCAACCTTTAGATGCATCATATGCACCAGCACCAGCTAAATAAGCGTCAGCTTCAGCAGCTGTAATTGCTGTAGATGCAGGATAAATATCCTTTAACATCATCATAGCCGCTTTAACCCCATTTTCATAATGAGTTTTAGCATCACCAGAAGTCCATCCTCTAATCGCAGCTTCTGCTTTTAAGAATTCAACTTCAGCATAAGTTTGGAATACCATAGGTACATCCATTCCTCTTAATGCAGCGTTAGGCTGAGCATAAATATGTCTGTTTGGAATACCAGCAACTGTATTACCACTTTGATCAGTGTAATCAGAACCTGTTCTTCCGTTAGGCATACCAACAATTGTTGTAGCATCGTTTCCTGGCTCAAATAAAACAGATAGTCTAGGGTCTCCAGCTAAGTGAGCGCCAAATGTATCACTCATTCTTGCTTGAGAGTCAACTAAGAAAACTTCACCATGACCATTTCTGTTGATCCCTCCAGGACCGTCAGTATGTCTAACCATCGCAATATGATCGTTAGATGTCATAGTTCCGCCTGAGATAGCTTTAACCGCCCATGCTTGAGCAGAAGCAGCATCAGCTTTAGTCATTCTCATAGCTAATCTTAGCATCATTGAGTTACCCCATGCTTTCCATTTTGTAGTATTACCACCAAACATGACATCTGATACACCCATGGTAGATGATCCACCAATTTGTGCAACAGCTTCTTCTAACTCTTTCAACATATCCATATAGATATCTTGCTGAGGGTCATATTTAGGTTTTAAAGTACCATCAATATATCCTTTACCTGCCTCACTGTAAGGAATATCCCCGTGAGTATCAGTAATTCTGTGATAAATAAATACTCTAAGTATTCTAGCCATACCCATCTCAGATCCAGAATTTCCTTCATCTTTTAACTGCTGAATGATATCTTCGATACCTTTAACAGCTGAAGGGTAATTTCTGTCCCAAAGAGAAGTAGCGTAGCTATCTACTCTGTAATACTTATCACCTGACCAATATCCTGCTAATGTAGCATGATGTTGGATCAACGTAGAGTTATAGATAAAACTATTTCTCCAGTTTTCATATCTACCACCACTGGTGTCAAGAATTGTTTTTGCAAACTTATTTCCTACACCAATTTGGGCAGCAGCATTAGGGTTTACGTTCATCTCTTCGAATCCTTTATCGAATTCACATGAAGCGAAAATAAAACCTAAAGCTAAAAATGTAATTAATGTATTTCTCATTTTATTGTCTAATTAAGTTTATTAAAATTTAAGATTTACATTAAGACCAATAGTTCTTGGAACTGCCAAACCGAACCACTCTAAACCAGCAGAGTTACCCGCTTGATAAGATGATTCTGGATCGATGTTATCAACACTATTAGAAATGAAGAATAAGTTCTTACCAATCAATGATACACTAGCCGCTTGTATAAACGAACCGTCTAACATATCCGATGGGAAATTATAACCAATTCTTAATTGTCTTAATCTCATATAATCTGAGTCATAAATACCTGCCTCTGCAGCGTCATTATATCTACCCCAATAAGCAGATTGTTGACCATGTGGAATAGAAATTGTTACAGGAGAACCATCTTCCATAACACCGCTTGGAACAAATCCAGCTTCTCTACCACCAGCAGGAATAGTCATTTTGTGAGCTCCAGTACCCATCATGGTAGCATTAGTACCTGAGTAAATTTGACCTCCTGACTTTCCTTCAACTAAAACACTAGCATCCCAGCTTTTATATCTGAATGAAGCACCAATACCAATTTGTTGTGGAGCAACACCAAATCCTAAAATCTTTCTACTATTGTCAATTTTTGGTCTTGGGTAACCGTTAACTAATTCGTGAACGATTGCACCATTACCATCTCTTACAAAAGATGTACCAAATAAAGCACCATATCTTTCACCCACAATGTGAGTAACTCTTAGGTTTCTTGATCTTGGCTCTTGAAGTGAAATATTTCCACCTGTATCATTTGTTGCAACAACTTCACTATCATTATTCGTGTAGTTTAATGAAAGCTCCATTGCAAAGTCGTCAGTAACAACTGGCTTAACTTTTAAAAGCAACTCAATACCAGAGTTAGCAATTTCTCCAAGGTTTGCAAGTGCACTACCGTAACCAGAAGTTGCAGAAGCACTTACACCAACGATATCACCTACAGTTTCGTTATCATAGAAAGTAGCATCTAAACTTAATTTGTTATCAAACATTCTTAAGTCAACACCAAACTCAGTTTCATTCTTTTCGAATGGAGTAATTTCAGTGTTAGGAATTCTACCACCGTTGATTTGACCAAGAGAAGCACCTAAGTGACCTTGACCAACAATACCGTATGTAAGATTCAAACTATATGGGCTATCAGCACCACCAGCTACCTGAGAATAACCACCTCTAAGTTTTAAGAATGAAATGTCTGGACCTAAATCAAGAGCATCAGATAAAACTACAGATAAACTCGCAGAAGTATACAAGTCATTGTTTGGTGCATCTTTACCAGCAAGTGATAAAGTAGAGAACCAGTCATTTCTAGCTGTTAACGTTAGATAAGCAAAATCTTGGAATCCAAATTCAGCTGATCCATAAGCAGAGTTAATCTTCTTCTCACTGTAACCATAACCTGCAGATTTGTTTTTAGTGTTTCCAAAAGAAACTAAACCTGGTACGATGAATTGACTACCGTTAGCTGAAACTGATTCAGACTCAACGTAGTTAGATCCAAGACCAACAAATGCAGTTAAACTTAAATCGTTAGTTAATGCAAGATTATCAGTTCCTAAGAATGCATCGGCATCCAATTGCTTGAATGATAATTTATATTCACTGATAGAACCTAATGGTTGATAAGCAGTACCAAAAGGAGTTGAAACTGTTCTATGGTAATCATATCTATCAGTACCAACTCGACCTCTTAAGTATAAGAAATCTGTTAGATTCCATCTTGCGTTAACAGAACCAATAAATCTTTCTTTTTCAGAATCGTTAACAAAGTTATAAGCAGCAAACCATGGGTTCTGAGAATAGATCCCGTTTGTTGTTCTATACTCAGTACCATCCTCATTACTACCATCACCGTTAGGACCTTTCATTGTATTTACATCAACAGAAGGAGCATAAAGCTTTAATGAATAGTTAGAGTTACTTGGAGCATCGGACATTCTTGGGTTTCCGCCTTGCTCTTCAAGTATATACTTCATGTTAACGTCTAATGTGATTGCATCACCAAATCTTTGAGTAGTATTTAAACCTACTGAATTTCTATCAAGAGTAGAATTAGGTGAAATATCATCATTGTCTAGGTTAGTAAATGAAAATCTTGTGTTTCCATTTTCACCCTGTGTAGATAAAGATACAGTATTAGAAAATGTTGTACCTGTTCTATAAAATTTTTCTTGGTTGTCACCAGTGTATACATATGGTCTAGAGATACCATCAAAATGTGGAACTAATTGTCCATCCATTTTTGGTCCCCATGCACTATATACTTCACTAAGCGCATCCTCTTTTGATGAAGGAACTTGAGCGTTAAAACCAGATCCATAGGTTGTTTGAGCATCCCATAGACTGTTGTTCAACATATCAAACTGAGCTGTACTGTTTATTTCAATACCTAATCCTTCAGATCCAAGACCATTTTTCGTTGTAATGATAATTACACCGTTAGATGCTCTTGATCCATAAAGTGCTGCCGCAGCACCACCTTTAAGAACAGATACCGATTGAACCTCATCTGGGTTGATACTTGAAATACCATCACCAAAGTCAGTTCCACCCCATACACCTGCAGCACCAAGGTTATTGTTGTTAATAGTAATACCATCCACAACATATAGTGGCTGGTTATTACCTGTTAAGGAACTCGTTCCTCTGATAACAACTCTACTTGATCCTTTAGCACCCATTGCACTACCAGTTACCATAACTCCGGCAACTTTACCTTGTAATGCGTTGATTGCATTGGTTGATGGGTTAGCACTAAGTTCAGTACCATCTACTTCAGTAACAGAATAACCTAGAGCTTTAGTGTTTCTTTTTACACCAAGAGCTGTTACAACTACCTCCTCGAGGGAATTGTCAGGTTCTAATGAAACATTAATAGTGGCTGAAGAGCCAACAACAACAGATTGAGAGGCGTATCCAACAAAGCTAAACACAAGAGTATCCCCCTGTGAAGCACTTATCGAATAATTACCATCAAAATCCGTTGAAACTCCCGTAGAAGTCCCCTCGACTACAACAGTAGCACCCGGTAAAGGCACACCATTTTCGTCTGAGACAGTACCAGAAACTTGTTGAGCGTACGCTGACAATGTCAGAGCAAAAAACAACAAAATACTAGTACAAATCCTTGTGAATTTTGTTTTCATAAGTGTTTAATTTAAATTAATTGTTATTAAAAAATTTAGTTATTGTTCTAGCAATTTATAAAATAAAAATTAATTATCAGGTAATAATCGAAGGGTTTTTTTGTTAAAATGATAAATTTTTTTTCTAATAATTTGATAATCAACAGAAAATAAAGTACAAAATTGCGAATATAATAATTGAATTATATGAGAAAATCAGGCTATAACAGCATGATTTCATCAATAAAAAGCCATGCAGGCTCTCCCTCTGCAGGATGTCCCTTTGGAAGTTTTTTATTAGAAATAACTTTTAGCCTTACTTTTTTTAGATTTTTATTGATAGGTATTCGAAAGGTGTATAAAGGAGCATTTTCTTCATCAAATTTTCTTGATATGTTTTTTGAGTAAACTAGCTCATCATTACCTAAACTTATGTCGTATAGTTCGATTTTAGTAGGGAACAATATATATGCCCCATAATCTGTTAAACTAGAAATACCAATTTCATTAACTCCCTCAGGGAGTGAAAACTCAGCAATCATATCTCCTGATCTGGTATCAGATTTTATAAACCCATTCCAAGTTCCATCCCTAAAGTCAGCGGATCCTACCTCATTATTAGATAAAATATTTTTTGCAGCGTACGGCTCCACAGTTGTGCTTAATAATTTTAAATCAGTGATTGGAGCAGCAATTTTTCTGTAAAAAACTTCTTGCACTGGACTAGGTCTTGAACCTTTTTTGAAAGCTTTAAATTTTAAGTTTGAACTTCTATCTATTTTGATTGGACCAACATACAAATTTGATAGACTATCGGGCTCATCCCCGTTAATTGTATATCTATAGTCAGGATTAGTTATATCAGAAACCACCTCAATATCAACTGTACTTGAAAATAAAGTTTGAGAGGGAGTTATAATTGGAATCTTTAAAGGAACATTAGATGCAAAATCATCTAATGAAACTCCAAAATAAATTTTGTCATTTGAATTTGCTGAAATTTCTTTAGTTAAATCAAGATCACTAATTGTGTTATATGCAAAAACCCTCTCGTTAGTTGGGTTTGATATAAACTTATCAAAGACACTAACATCAAAATTATTATTACTAAGAATTAAGGTTTGAATATCAAGATCTAATTTTTGTATTTTTTTTGTTGTAAGTTTTGTGTTGTTTAAATTCAAATAAGTTAGATTTTCAAAATTATCTACTCTTGATAAATCTATAGAGCTTAAGTCAACAAATGATAAATCTAGTCTCTTTATATTATCAGAGACTTTTGAAAGTAATCTCAAGTAACTTTGTTTAAAGGATTTTCCTTGATATTTGATGTCAATAAAATTATTTTCAGTGCTTATCCTTTCAATTCTAAATTCATTTTCTATGAGTTTAACTAAATCGTTCCTGTTAGGTGGATCAACTGAAGCAATTTCTTTTGGCAAAAAACTTAAAATTTCTTTAGAAAAATTATCATCATTCATTTTTCTAAAATTGTAAAAATCTGCACCTTCATCAATCCATAGTTTAATTAATTCTTTTTCATTATCATTCAATTGACTATTACCATCTGGTGGCATATGCATTTCATCATCAATAGGAAGATTTAAATAAGTATAAAGTCTGCTATCAACTGACGAGTTTGATTTAATTATTTGTCCTTTTTCTCCTCCTAAAAGAATTTTATCTATTGAACTCAACATTAAATTGCCTTTACTTTTTCCAGTATTATGGCATTTTACACACTTTGAATCCAAAATTGGAGAGATGACTTGATTAAAAACATGAATACTATCATAACTTACAATTGAAATTTCTTTTTCAAAATCTGGTAGTTTTAAATAATCTTTCCCGTGAGTCAAAGATCCTCCATTATGACCTGTAATAGTTAATAAAACTGTTGCAAAAACAAAAGAAGACAGAACATGATTGTATGGTTTTTGTCTTTTGTGTAAGTACAATACAAAACCTATTAAAATAGTAGTAGCAATTGCCAACCACATGTGCCTGTCAACAAGAACACTATCATAATCCCCATTTAGATGAAGTATATATCCAAAAATAGATGTAATAATTGAAGTTATAAATGAAAATAATAACCCCATTCTTACAGCAGGATTAAAATTAGATTTTAAATATTTTTGAGAGACGAATAAAAGAAAAGTAAATAAAAAGGCTCCTATTGGCAAGTGTAATACCACAGGATGAAAATTGCCTAAATATTTAATTATTTCTTCCATTATATATTATAAGATGCATCAATTAAAACTGAATCATTTTTGTCATCAGTTAATGCAAAATTAAATCCCTTTTTCAAACTGTATCCTGCATAATCCCCTGACTTACTTAAAGCTATAAAACCAACCTGTAAATATTCCCATTCAGGTCTGTTTCTATGTAGATTGGAAATCCTATGAACAACCTCTTTACACGCTTCCATAGGTGACATTCCATTTCTCATACATTCAACTACCATAGCACTACCAGCAGTTCTAATTACTGCTTCACCTAAGCCTGTTGCTGCTGCTGCTCCAACATCATTATCTAAGAATAGACCAGCACCTATTATAGGAGAGTCTCCAACTCTTCCATGCATTTTCCAAGCTGCTCCACTAGTTGTGCAAGCACCAAATAAATTACGATCAGAATCAATCAATAACATACTAATTGTATCATGATTTTCAATATTAATGATTGGTTTATACTCAGATTTTTTTAACCAATTTTCCCAATCTTTTTTTGACTGCTCAGTTAATAAATTTTCACTTTTAAACCCATTCTCTATTGCAAAATCATAAGCCCCTTTTCCAGACAACATTATATGAGGAGTTTTTTCCATAACTAGTCTAGCAACTGAAATTGGGTTTTTAATATTTTCTAAAAAACTTACAGATCCACAATCATTATTTGAATCCATAATACAAGCATCTAAAGTTACTTTACCTTCACGATCAGGTAAGCCGCCATATCCAACTGATCTTTCATTTGGATCATTTTCAGAGTCTCTAACACCATATTCAACTGCGGTTAAACCACCTTCACCATTATTTAATTTTTTCCAAGCAATTTTATTGGCGTTAACGCCATGCTTCCATGTTGATATAATTCTTGGAACAGACTTTACAATAGGATTATTCTTATTAGTTAGACTCATTATCGTTGATGCAGACAAAGAGCCAATTATGGAATTCTTTAAAAAATTTCTTCTAAACATAATTAAGGTGTTATTTTTCCAACTTCTCTTGTTCCAACCCCTTTAACATTAGTCAAATTATCTCCAAGATCGTATCTTGCTTCTTCACCCATTTTCTCTAGTTTACTAACTATATCAGGATAATCATTTAAGACATTATTTAATTCTTTAGGATCGCTCTTCAAATTGTATAATTCATTTTCAGAAACAACATTTTGATCGTATTTAACTGGTATACCATCTACTCCACCAGGCCTGCCATTTAACGATCTATATGATCTAGGAAAGTAAAGCTTCCAGTCACCTGACCTTACTGCATGAAGTTCATTTTGCTTGTAATAAAAATAAAGCGCTTCATGAGGACTCTTATTAGTTTCTGAAGTTAATAAAGGCCAAATATTTTTTCCATCAATTTTATTTGAAGATAGTTTTGAATCGGTCAAACTAGCAAAAGTTGGTAACCAATCAATACCCATCAAGGGTTCATCAATTACTGTCCCAGCACTTATTTTATCAGGATACTTCACAATACAAGGTACTCTTTGTCCTCCTTCCCAAGCAGTTCCTTTACCTTCTCTGTAAATTCCTGATGACCCTGCATGATCACCATAAGAAAGCCAAGGGCCATTATCCGATGTAAATACAACAATAGTGTTTTCTGATAAACCATTTTTTTCTAAAGCCTCTAAAACTCTTCCCACCGAAAAATCAATTTCAGTAATAACATCAGCATATAATCCTTCTCCGGTGCTTCCATTAAACTCATTGGAAGCAAAAAGTGGAACATGTGGTTGAGGATGAGGTATATATAAGAAAAATGGATTGTCTTTGTTTTCATTTATAAATCTTACGCTTTCATCAGTTATTCTTTTAGTCAAATCAGATTGATCAATTAATGTTTCTATCGGCTTTTCATTTCTATATAATAACA
>CAJWIX010000064.1 GCA_913042175.1 uncultured Flavobacteriales bacterium | reverse complement strand
CCAAATATGGTAAATACCAGTATATTAGGATTTTGGCCAAATAACTTCAATGAGACTCCACCTATTTCTTATTTCATTTTTTTTTGCAATTAAAGTTAATGGCCAACACTATTCTTTAACAGGTGATGAATACTACAAAAATGAAAATTACCAATCAGCTGCAATAGCCTTTAAGAAAGACTTTGTAAAGACAAATGATTCTTTATTATTAAAAAAGATAGGTGACTCCTATTTGGAATCTGACAACAATAGAACAAAAGCTATAAAGTATTATAAATCCTATTTAAAATTTAAGCCAAAAGATAAAGAGATCTGGCTAAAATTAAGTAAAACATATTTGTATCAATACGATATTGAAAAGGCAAAAATTTGTTTGGATGAATATGTGAATTTAGCAAGAAATAAGAAGAAAAAAATAATGCTGGAATTTGAACATCTCTCCACTTTTGAATTACATTACGAAAACCCCAAAAATATTAGTATTGTCAATGTGGGAAAAACTGTTAATACGTCTGCAAATGAGACATTTCCAATTATTGACCCAAAGCATAAATTTTTAATTTTTGAATCAAATAAGTTAAAATCTAAAGGTAGAATACAGCTTAATGGCCAACTTAATAAAGACTTATATATATCCAGATTTAATGGCACTACCTTTACCACTACAAGACCACTTAAAAAATTAAACTCTAACGACCTTGAAGAAATAAGTGGTTACAGTGAAAATATTAAGACCATTTACTACAAAAGTAAAAACCCACCTATAAAATTATATGCCATTAAAAAAGGGTTAAACTACAAGAAAAAAGGAGTAGATAAATTTTTTCATTATCTGAAAGATTTAGAAATACATTCCATGTATGAAAAATCTGGAGGAGATTTGGCTTTTATTTCTGCAAAACAAAAAGGAAAAAAACACCATTTTCAGTTATTTATGCTTAAAAAATTACCCAACAAAAAGTGGAGCTCACCTATATCCATCCCTATTACAAATAAAAAATATAATTACATCAATCCATTTTTTCATTCACCAACAAATACACTTTATTTTAGTTCCAATCTATATGATGGTTTAGGCGGTTATGATTTGTACAGCACTGTTTTTCACTCTGAAACTAATCAATGGGATGAAATAGAAAACTTAGGCTACCCCATAAACAGTCCTTATGATGAGAAAAATCTATCCCTTACAAACGATGGTTCTACAGGTTTTATATCTACGCAAAGAGAAGGTGGTTTTGGGAAATATGATATTTATAAAATTTCTTTTCTTAATGAACCTGTTAGAAGGGTTATATACTTGGCAGATTTCATTAATCCAAATGATAATAAACCATATCAAGGACTTAATTTAGAAGTGCACGATGAAAATAAAAATGTAATTGGAAAATACTTACCAAATGAACAAACAGGAACGTTCACAATAATTTTAGAAATGGGTAACTATGAAATTGTAGGAATAATTGAAGATGAAGTTATTTTTATGAAAAAAATAACAGTATCAGAATTTGACCTACAGGCAGAATTAAAAAAAATTAAATTATAATACATGGAACTTAATTTAGAAAGACCATTAGTAATTCTTGACATCGAAGCAACTGGAGATCAAATAAACAAAGACAGAATAGTTGAAATTGGCATGATTAAATTAGATGTTGATGGAAAAGAAACAACTTTTGAAAAAAAAATAAATCCTGAAATCCCTATTCCATTAAATATATCTGAAATTCATGGCATCTACGATCTTGACATTAAAAATTGTCCAACATTTAAAGAATTAGCATCAGAAATACTATCCTTTATGGAGGGTTGTGATTTAGGAGGATTTAATTCCAATAAATTTGATATTCCCATGCTTGAAGAAGAGTTCCTAAGAGCAGGTATTGATAGTAAAATAGAAGAAAAAAAATTAGTAGACATTCAGAATATTTTTCATAAAATGGAGAAAAGAACATTGGAAGCTGCCTATCAGTTTTATTGTCAGAAAAAGCTTATTGATGCCCATACAGCTTTAGCTGATGCAAAGGCAACATTAGAAGTGCTGAAAGCACAGACTTTAAAATATAATGAACTTGAAAATAACATTTCCTTTTTAAGTGATTTTTCCAAAATAAATCAATCATCAGTAGATTATGCCGGTAGAATAGCCTTAGATCAAAATAAAGAGCCCATAATTAACTTTGGAAAACACAAAGGAAAAAAAGTAATGGATGTATTTAAAAAAGAACCAGGTTATTACGCTTGGATTATGAGAGGTGATTTTTCTCAAAACACGAAACGTTGTTTCACAAAAATCTGGGAAAACTTAAAAAAATAATCATGAAAATTATTTGTATTGGAAAAAACTACGTCAATCATGCTAAAGAGATGGGTAGTGATGTACCTAAAAAACCACTGTTTTTTTTAAAACCAGATTCCGCTATTTTACCTAAAAAACATCCTTTTTTCTATCCAGATTTTAGTCAAAATATTCACTACGAACTAGAACTTGTTATTAGAATAAAAAAGTTAGGTAAACACATTGAAAAAAAATTTGCACCTAGCTATTATAGTGAAGTTGGTTTAGGCATAGATTTTACTGCTCGAGACTTACAAGAATCTTGTAAAAAAAATGGACATCCATGGGAAATTGCAAAAGCATTTGATCATTCTGCTGTGGTTAGTCAACAATTTTTTTCAATTAAGGAATTGGGTGAACTTTCTTTTGAATTAAAGAAAAATGGAGAATCTGTTCAAAAGGGCTTCGCTAAGGATATGGTATTTAATTTTGATGAAATCATCAACCACGTTTCAAAATATATGACACTTAAAATAGGTGACCTGATTTTTACAGGAACTCCAGAAGGTGTAGGCCCAATTAAGATAGGTGATCACTTGGAAGGGTTTCTAAACGATAAAAAAATAATAAACCTAAATATCAAATGATTAATTACTCAATTAATTCCTGAATATATTGTGAACCATAATTAATGTCTAGGATATTTCCTCCATTAATATTTAAATGAATATTTTCCTTGTAGATTAGCCCCTTGTTTAAAGCATATATTTCTTTCTCACTCTCATATTCTAATAAATTAGAATTATAAAAATGAGCTATTTCAACTACACTATCAAAATAAATATTATTAAGTGTATATGGCACATGAATTTGGTTTACAGTATATTCTTTATAACCTAAACTATTGTACAAATTACCATCCCAATAACTCTGTTCATCAAGAGGGAAAATCATTTTTACATATCTAATGTTTTCCTCAACTTTTTCAGCACTTTTTGACTTTTTCTTAATGGACCATACATCTTTTAACGAATACTCCGTTAAGGAGTCTTGCTTCCAATAGCGGTGAAATTGGTAGGCTAAATCACCTTCTCCATCAATATACCCTAATTTAACTACTTCTTTTAAAAAATATCTCAATGTATCGGTTCCTAAAGATGTATGTTGTATTTCGTGAACTAAGTATTCGGATGAATCACTTTCATGTAGTGGAAAATAAGCATTATAATCTGGGGCATCATCATAATTAATTGGTGAACATGCCGATAAAACGACTATTAAAAATAAAATTGAAAACTTATTTATCATCTTTAGGCTCATATACTTCACCATTTACATAGGTTAACTTATCCATATTCGATGTTTCCCCATTATAAAAAAACCAATCACCATTTTTAACGTCTTTTTCAAACGGACCTTTCATCTCAATTGAACCATTGGCAAAATAGTAGGTAAAAACACCTTCCTTAGCCCCATCAACATAATGACCTTCTGATTTTACTCTACCTAATTTATTGAATTCTTTCCACAAACCATTTTTCAGTCCACCTTTACATTCATACTGTTCCATGACCTTTAATTTTTCATAATCATCAAACTTTGGATAGTAAGTATATTGAGTCCCTTCCAATGCTCCTTTTTGATAAGTAAAAATATTTAACAAATAATCACTTCTAGAGTATATAAACCATTTACCAGTTTTTAATTTATTTAGATATTTCCCTTCTGCCATTATAGTACCGTTGTCATGAAACATTTGGACATCAGAGATGGAGTCATTTATGAAATCTACAATACTGTTGACATGTCCTTCTAAAGCATAATACGTAAATCTTCCTGTTGGTTTCCCATTATCGAAAGTACCTTGGTATCTTTTACTGTAGGAGTTTTCATAATATCCAATCCAAGGGCCTTGTTTTTCACCCGCTTTATTAAGCTTATTTACATCTTGCGCAAAACAATTGAGAGTAAAAAAAAGTGGTATGCAAAATATCCATTTCATTTCTTGACCATGTTTATGTGTTCAATTCCATCTTCTAAATACACTTTACCAATCTCTTTAAATCCAAATGATTTATAAAAATTAATTAAATACACTTGAGCAGATAATTTTATACTATATGTCTTAAAATTATGACCAATATAATCTAATATTTCATCCATCATTTTTCTAGCATATCCATTATTTCTAAATCCATTCTTGACTGCTATTCTACCAATAGAAACCTGCATTTTTGAAACATCTGGAATTATTCTACCAGCAGCAATTACAATGCCGTTTTTTTGACCAACTACATGTAAAGCGATTTGATCTTCTTCGTCTAACTCTTGATAATAGCACTTTTGTTCCACTACAAAAATTTCAATTCTTAATTTAATTAATTCAAAAAACAACTCTTTGGAAAGTTCTGTATATGGTATAATAGTCGAACGAAACATTAAAAAGCAAATATAACTTTATAACTTTGTGTTAATGGCAGAAAAAATTAATAAAAATTATAAGTATAAACCTTTAAAAGCTTTACAAAAAGAAGAAATTGTTCAAGGAATTGTTTCTTGTGACACCGCGATTCTCTCAAGAGCAATCACTCTTTTAGAAAGTGTTAAAAAAGAAGATAAGGCGATAATTTATGATGCTATTAAATCCATACCCAATCCAAAAAAACCTTCCTTTAAAATAGGAATAACCGGGAGCCCTGGGGTGGGCAAAAGCACTTTTATAGAGACATTTGGAAAATATCTTGGTGAAAAAAATTACAAAGTTGCTGTTTTAGCTATTGATCCAAGTTCTTCATTAACTGGAGGAAGTATTCTTGGAGATAAAACAAGAATGGAACAGCTGAGTAATCTGCCCAATGTATACATAAGACCCACCCCTTCAAAAGGTGAACTAGGTGGAGTGGCTAACCAATCATATGAAACTATTTTACTTTGTGAGAAAGCTGGGTTTGATATAATATTAGTAGAAACTGTAGGAGTTGGACAATCAGAAACCCATGTAAAAGCATTGGTTGACTTTTTTCTTTTATTGATTCTTCCTGGTGCAGGAGATGAACTACAGGGAATAAAAAGAGGTATAATGGAATTAGCGGATGGTTTATTGATTACCAAAGCTGATGGGGAAAATATCACAAAAGCAAAAATGGCAAAATCTAATTATCAAAATGCAATGCATTTGTTTCCTGGAGGAAAAAATAATTGGATTCCAAAAATATTAACATGTTCAAGTCTTGAAAATAAAGGAATTGGTGATACATGGGACATGATAAACGCCTTCAAAGAACATACACTAAATAATGGTTGGTTAGCCGCTAACAGGCAACAACAAAGACATTTTTGGTTTAAAGAAAAATTAGATGATTTAATAAAATCTGATTTCTATGAAAAAAATAACATTAAAGATCAAATCAAACAATTGAAAAATCAAATAGATTGTGGTGATTTAGATCCATTTAATGCAGCCATGCAGGTTTTTAATTATTATGAATCTTAAAGAAAAATTAAATCAACTTCCAATACAGGATCTCATTATAATTGCTGAACCACATACAGATTATACAGATGAGGCGAAAACCATTGCATTAGACCTTTTAAATGAAAGAAAATGGGAAAGTATACCAAATCTGAAAGATGACATTAAGTCTTATTGGGAAGACTATATTTCAGATAATATAAAACAAATTTTATTAAATAAAACATTACCTAAAAGCTTGTTCTTGAATGATGAAGAAATGAAAACTGCCCTTAAAATAAAGTTTGAAGAATGGAAAGAAAGACAAGAATTATTAGGCATTGACATCACAAAATACTGGGCAGTACCTTTCTAATATTTTCTAATTTCATTTATTTCATGATGAATTAGCTATATTAGACCAACAAGAAAAAACATGGAGGTTAAAAATTACATCTTAGGAGATTGGGTTAGCGGTGAAGGAAGTGAAGTTACCTTTCACCACGCTATTAATGGAGAAGAAATTGGAAAATGCTCCAGTAAAGGACTGGATTACCAACAAATTTTAAATTATGGTAGAGATAAAGGGAGTACAGCGCTTAGAAAGATGACCTTTCAACAAAGAGGCGAAATGTTGAAGTCATTGGCCCTTTACTTACACAAGAGAAAAGATCAATTTTACCAATTAAGCACAGCAACTGGAGCTACAAAAATTGACTCATGGATTGATATTGAAGGAGGAATTGGGAACCTTTTTGCCAATGCTTCACTAAGAAAACAATTCCCTGATTTAGCTTATCATGTGGATGGACAGACAGCTCCCCTTTCTAAAAATGGAACATTTGTAGGACATCATATTATGGTGCCTAGAAGAGGAGTTGCAGTACATATCAATGCTTTTAATTTTCCGATATGGGGGATGCTAGAAAAAATCGCAGTCAATTTTATGGCAGGTGTAGCTGCCGTTGTAAAACCCTCTGAATACACTTCTTTTCTTACTGCTGCTATGGTAGAGGAAATCATAAAATCTAAAATACTTCCCGAAGGAAGTTTACAACTTATTCCTGGACTTGGAAGAGGTATTTTAGACCATGTCGATCACAGAGATGTGGTTACATTCACTGGATCAGCTGCTACTGGCAAACTGCTAAAATCTCATCCCAACATACTTGAACATTCCATACCTTTTAATATGGAAGCTGACTCTCTAAATGCCTGCGTATTGGGTGAAGACGCCATACCAGGAACAGCAGAATTTGATTTGTTTGTCAAAGAAGTTCACAAGGAAATTACCGTTAAAACTGGTCAAAAGTGTACAGCAATTAGAAGAATATTAGTCCCAGAAAAATCCATTAACGATGTCCAAAAAGCCCTAATTGAAAGACTACAAAAAACCATCATAGGTAATCCAGAAAATAAAGAAGTAAGAATGGGGGCATTAGCTACCAAAATTCAAGTAGAAAGGGTTAAAGAAAATGTTGCCTTATTGATGCAGAGTCAAGAAAAAGTATATGGCGATTTAAATGAATTAGACCTAGTTGACGCCTCTTTAGACAAAGGTTGTTTTTTCTCCCCTATCCTATTTAGAAATGAAGATCCATTTCTAAAAGACGTTGTTCATCATGTAGAAGCATTTGGTCCAGTTTCCACATTAATCCCATATAAGAATCTGGATGAAGCTGTAGCAATAGTTGAAATGGGGAAAGGATCATTAGTTACTTCCATGGTAACCAATGATGATCAATTGGCTAAATCGTTTGTTTCTGAGGCAGCACATATGAACGGAAGGATTTTAATTCTTAATGAAAGATGTGCTAAAGAAAGTACAGGACATGGATCTCCCATGCCATTACTTACTCATGGAGGTCCTGGAAGAGCAGGCGGAGGTGAAGAAATGGGTGGAGTTAGAGGAATTAAACACTACTTACAACGTACCGCAATTCAAGGGCACCCTGAAACAATCACAAGAATAACAGAACAATTTCAAGTTGGTGGTAATCAACCCAAAGCTACACCACACGTTTTTAGAAAACATTTTGAAGAACTTCAAGTGGGTGAAACTGTATTTACCCATAAACATACCGTTAGTGAAGCAGATATAGTCAATTTTGCCAATGTGAGCGGAGATAACTTTTATGCACACATGGACGCAACTTCATTAGATGGAACTATTTTTGAACAAAGAGTAGCACACGGTTACTTTATCTTGTCCAAAGCAGCTGGACTTTTTGTAGATCCAGCCAAAGGACCCGTATTATTGAATTATGGCATAGAAGAATGTCGATTTGTTAAACCTGTCTATCCAGGAGCAACTATTGGAGTTAAATTTACTGTAAAGGAAAAAATAGATCAAAAAAAGAAAGACGAAGAAGACATTGCTAAAGGAATTGTAAAATTCTTAGTTGATGTATATGACGAAACAGATGAAACTGTTGCAATAGCTACCATTTTGACCATGGTTAAAAAAATAGATCAATCATATTAGATGAAAAAAAGTAGTTTAAGTATTCTTATTTTCTTCTTGACAATTAGTTCAACTTTTTTTGCGCAAGAAATAACTCGTTCGTCAATTAAGATTAACAGAATAAAGCAAATTCTAGAAACTACAGATAACGATACTATTAGAATACAACAATTACAAAATTGGAGTGATATAATTTTCTTTAGTGATCCTGATCTACATCTAAAGTTACAAACCGATATTGTAAACTTATGTGAGGACAATCTATTAAATCCTTCTAGTTCAAAAGAAGAAAAATGGTTTAAAGAGCAAATTTGGATTGCTTTTGATCATATTGGAAGTATCTATTTTTATGATTACGATAAGCCCTCTAAAGCATTGGATTTTTATTTAAAAAGTGCATCTATTTTAGAAGAACTCAATCAACTTAATTCATCATCAATTACTTATGATATTATTGGAAATATTTATCAGCAGCTAGGTAATTACCAAAAGGCAAACAAATACTTTCACAAGAGAATTAAAATTGATGAAAACATCAATAAACAATATGAAGAAAAACAGCTCTTGGATAGTATTCAATTAGTTAACAAAAACAAAGAGATTGCCCTTAAAGAAGAAACTGCTGCCAAAGAAGAAAAGTTAAAAAAAGAAGCTGAAAAGTTAAATACCATATTAGAAATTGGAATTGTATTATTCATTCTATCATTTGTGATTGTTTACATTCAATGGAGAAAAACTAGAAATCAAAATAAAATAATAGAGGAGCAGCATAGGCTCCTTGATGAAAATCACAAAGAAATTACAGACAGTATAAGTTATGCTAAAAACATACAAGATGCTATGATGACTTCAACAGTTTATCTTAAAGATGTTCTTCCTGAAAGTTTTATCTTTTTTAGACCTAAAGATGTCGTTTCTGGAGATTATTATTGGGTGTATAAAACTCCATATAACAACATATACTTTACGGTAGCTGATTGCACAGGACATGGTGTACCAGGTGCATTCATGAGTATGATAGGGACTTCATTATTAAATGAGAACATCATTGAAAAAAAGGTGAACAACCCTGGTGAAATTTTAGGTAATATGAGAGAAAAAATTATTGCCTCTTTAAATAATAAAGACAGCAAAAAAGAAACGCGAGATGGAATGGACATTGCTCTTTGTAAATTGAATTTTGAAAAATTGACATTGCAATATGCTGGTGCCAATAACCCATTAGTTCATGTCAGAAATGGAGAAATAAATCATGTAAAAGCCAACTACCAACCAGTGGCTTTAACAGTAGGTGAAAAAAAACCATTTATCAATCACGATATTAAACTTGAAAAAGGAGATATGATTTATATTTTTTCAGATGGATATGCAGATCAGTTTGGCGGTCCCAAAGGAAAAAAATATATGACTACTAAATTCAGAAAATATTTAGCTTCTATAAGTGACCTAAGTGTAGAGGAACAGCACGATATGCTGGAAAAAGAGTTCTATAAGTGGAAAGGGAACCACGACCAAATTGATGATGTTTGTGTAATGGGTGTAAGAGTATAATTTTTTTAATGTACTAATCGTGTACTAAATCATTGTTTTTTAATTTTTAGTTTCATAGAAATTAAATTAATAAACATGAAAAAATTAAGTACTCCTTTAATTGTATTATTCGTTTCCATCTTTCTTATTAGTTGTGGAGGCAGTGACGATAATTCATATCAATCAGATTTAGATGAAGCCATTGATGAATACAACGATGCCATGGAAGATTTTGAAGATGCCATGGAAGAAATGGATGATATCGAAGTTGATGTTGTAGATACTGAAGAAGAATCAAGTTCAGACAATGCTAAATTTGATGAAACATTGGATAAATACGAAGAATTTATTGATGATTACATCAAAATACTAAAAAAAGTAAAAGATGCAGAAGACGACCCAATGGCAGCTATGTCAGTTATGGGTGAAGCAGCTTCAATGCTACAAAATGCTGAAGAACTTGGAAATGAACTATCAGATAACGAAGGAGATCTTAGCATAGAACAAGCTGCAAGATTAGTTAAGTTACAAGCAAAACTTTCAAAAGCGGCTATGGAAATGATGTAAAGTTTAGAATAATTCGATTTGCAAATTTTAAACTTAAGCTGACTGAAAAGTCAGCTTTTTTTTATCCATTCAAAGCCACCACCTCACTAATCTCTGGAATATGCGTTTTTAACAATGTTTCTACCCCACCCTTTAGTGTAGCGGTACTTGATGGACATCCACTACAAGAGCCTTTTAGCACTACTGTAACTTGACCACTATCCTCATTAAATGATTGAAAATGAATGGCACCCCCATCTTGTTCCACAGCAGGCTGAACATACTCTGCAATAAGATCCACAATTTTTTGATCGGTAACTGAGTTAATCACAGGCTCAGGAATCAATCCAGTTGGTGCTTCATTTTCTGAATTAATCTCTTTTATTTCAGGCATCACTTCAACAGCCTTTTCATTTTTACTTAACCAGTCTCTTATAAATTCTCTTAATTCTAAACTAATATCAGACCACTCTATACTTTCATTCTTGTATACCGTAACAAAATTATTGGCGATAAAAATACTTGTTACAAAAGGAAAATTAAATAATGCTTCAGCTAAGGAAGAATGACCAACTGCCTCTTGCCTATTTAAAAACTCAACCACTTGTCCTGGTTCAACTAACATATGGTCAGCCACAAATTTCATGGTATTTGGGTTTGGAGTCATTTCAGCATAAATGGTAACTGGTCTTTTCATTTTTTAGTATTTTCCGCTAAATTATAGTAAAGAACAGAGATATGAAACCCCTGATTAAAGAAATTAATGGGATTAAACCCAAATTTGGTGAAGATTGTTATTTATCCGAAAATGCTACCATTATAGGTGATGTTAGTTGTGGAAATAGGTGTAGCTTTTGGTTTAACTCTGTAACTAGAGGAGATGTCCATTACATAAAAATGGGAAATGAAGTAAATGTTCAAGACGGGGCAGTCATTCATTGTACATATCAAAAAAGTCCCACCAATATTGGGAATCAAGTTACCATTGGACATAATGCTATAGTACATGGATGTACCATAAAAGATAGGGTGTTAATTGGAATGGGAGCTATTGTATTAGATAATTGTATTATTGAAAGTGATAGCATCATTGCTGCTGGTGCTGTAGTCACTATGGGAACTCATGTAAAGTCTGGTGAAATATATGCTGGTGTACCTGCTAAAAAAGTAAAAGAAGGTGACTTTAAAAATCAGCTTCTTGATTTAGCCAATAAATATGTAGAGTATGCTAAGTGGTTTAAAAAAGATTAATCTAAATCAATAGATTGAGACTTTAGATGTTCACCGTAAAACAAGCTAAGGTGATGATCAAATTTTTGACTATTCTCAGTAGTTAATAAATTAAGCTCACAATTAGAACTGATGTTTTTTGCAAGCTCAACATGTCTTTTTAAGTAATCCTCCAGTTTGTTTGCTACCAAATCTCCCTGCTCAACAAGCTGAACTCCATTTGGTAGATATTTTAAAATGGATTCTTTCAATATGGGATAATGGGTACAAGCTAAAATCAAAGTATCTATTTGATGATCCTTCTCAAAAATTTCATCCAAATACTTCTGTACAAAGTATTGTCCACCAGCTTCATTAAAACAATTATTTTCTACCAAAGGTACCCACATAGGACAACTGTGTTGAGTTACTTTAACATCAGGAAAAAATTTATTTATCTCGATTTTATAACTATCAGATTTAACCGTACCAGTTGTTCCAAGTACACCTACATGGCCAGATTTGGTTATATTACCCACTTCCTCAGTAGTAGGCCTCAGAACTCCCAACACTCTTCTATCGGGAAATAATTGTGGTAAATTTTGTTGCTGAATAGTTCTTAATGCTTTAGCAGAAGCAGTATTACAGGCCAAAATGATTAAGCGACAATTTTGCTGAAATAAATAATTAACCGCCTGCAAAGTATATTGATATACCACATCAAAAGATCTAGTCCCATAAGGAGCTCTAGCATTATCTCCTAAGTACAAATAATCATATTGGGGTAATGCTTTCTTTATGGATTTTAGCACAGTTAAACCACCATAACCAGAGTCAAATATTCCAATAGGAGAATTCATGGCAAAAAAAAAGCCCAGTGGGCTTTTTATTCTTTATTTACCCTCAACTGGGATACCTAACTTTTTTCTGACTTTATTGCTTATATCTTCACCTCCAGCATAAAGCAAAGTAGTTACTTCATATACGTAATCGTATCCTTCTTTTTCAGCAACTTCTTTAACAGCTGTATTTACCTTAAGCATAATTTGTTGCAATAGCTCTTGTTCCTTTTGCTGTAAACTTGTTTGAGCTTCATACGCTTTTTTCTCATAGTTCTGCTGTCTCTCCATTAAATCAGTCTCTTTTCTTTTTCTAGTATCTTCAGACATTCCATTTTTATTTTGCTCATAGTCTTGGGCAAACTCAACAATGTCTGGTAAAACCTTTCCTACCTCTTCTGCAATAAAACCGTAGTAACCCCAGTTAGGGTCATATGTTCCATCGTCTTCTTTCTGGCGATACCAAACAGGTCTTGCATTAAGCAAGGCGTCAGCGTAAGAATCTTGAAGTGTTTCAACGTCTTTTTTGTACCTAATGGAAGAGACTCCACCCCTGTAGAACGTGCCATCACTGGAAACGTGCATATTTGCGCTTGCGCTAGTGGTGTTGGTATACGATGCGCCATTTCTAAATACACCATTATTATAGATTCTTACCCTTTCCCCTGTGCTGCCATTGCCGCCGGTATGGAAGACTAAATCAGCACCACTTGACTGAATACGACAGTCATAGTCTTCAGCGGTGGTAGATTTGAAATCAATAAAGGGAATGTGGTCGTTTCGGAATAATTCTAGTGCTCCATCTGATATTAGTTGAGCCCCCCTAGACGGCGAAGAACCATTATGTGCTCTAATGTTACTTAAAGCAGTAGTTTCACCGCTGTTTGTTATGGCAAACTTATTTGTTCCAGAACCATCTCTGAAGTACCAGCTATTTTGAGACTGAAAGTACCAGTGGTTGCTATGATACTGAATTTTACCAACATTTGAACCAGCTTCACCAGTCCAGTTTCCAGTGCTAGCACGAATATCGCTAGCAGCAGAAAGTGTTATAGCACCATTACCACCAGAGAAGGTGATATCTCCGGTTACCGTGTCGGCAGCATTACTACGAATGAAAGCACTACTTTGTAAACCATCTAGAGTATCAGCATCAAGACCACTACCAGATCCATCATTGCCTGCGTGCCAGACAGTGTTACCAGCAGCAGAAAATGATCCGGCGCGAACTGCTGCGTTGCCGTTGGCTTTGTAACTTGTATCAGAGCAAATATGCCATGTGTTGGTACTATCGCTGTGCCAAATATGGTCAATGTTGCTACCTGATCTATCAGCAAACGCTCCACCTGAGTCATTCGATATCAATGCTCCGTTACTTAGATAAACATCCTCGCCGTTTGTGCTCAGGCCTCCACTCAGCGTGATCTGGCCTGTTGCAGTGTCATTAGCATCAGATCTTAAGAAACTTGCACTGCCAATACCATCAAGTA
>CAJWIX010000063.1 GCA_913042175.1 uncultured Flavobacteriales bacterium | reverse complement strand
ATATGTAAACAAAATAATGTATGCAAACATACTAAGTTTTATTTATAAAAATTCTATATAAAAGTAAAAATTTAAACTTTTATTTTACAATATTATTTTTTTAAGAATTTTATTTTGTGGTTTTTGTTGTTTGAAGATAAATTCAAAACATAAATTCCTGGAGCAAATGTTGACACATCTATATTTACAGTATTAACAGAAGCGTCAGTCAATATTTGTGTGTAAACAACTTTACCCATTACATCCATAATACTCATATAAGAGCCAAATAAAAATTGCTTGTTTAATCGAGATATATCAATATTTAAAAAATCAAAAGCTGGGTTAGGTGATATAGCTATATTTCCTGCCAAATCTTCTTCCATACCTGTTGGTGGTGGTGGTGGTGGTGTAACAATATTACAAGGCAAATCAGTTGACATATGAAAATAACCTTGACTACCATTACTACTACCAGTACCTCCATTAAGATCAACTGAATTGGGTAAAATAATATTACCTATGCAGTCAGAGGCAAAAAACTTAATTCTCCCACCACTACCTGCACCTCCAAAATTACCAGTAGAACCAGAATAGGTACTTATACTTTGATCACCTCCACAACCCCAAGGTGCGTTGTAACTGCAAGATGCTCCAAATCCTCCTGATGCTCCAAATCCTCCATTACCTCCATTGGAATTGAATGTCCCAGTTATGTAATTAATTCCTTCACATATTAGAATGATACCACCTCCGGAACCACCTCCAGCTCCACCTCCACCTCCAGCTCCACATGAAAATGTTTTTTCCCCACAATCTTGACAGGGATCAGAACAACAACCTGATGAAGAATTTTGACCAATTCCACCATTACCTCCCCAACCACCAGCATCGCCAGTAGCTCCATTTACAGAAATATCACCAGTAACAATTAAACTATCTGTTAATGCATTTAAATAAACCATTCCACCGCCTTCTCCTCCGGAACCACCATCATTCCCAGTATCATATGATCTACCGCCACCTCCAGCTCCGCCACCTCCAGAACCAAGATTTATATCCATTCCAGTATTTGTACCATAAATTACACCACCATCTCCTCCACTCTTTGCAAAACCAGCATTAACAGCAAAATCTTGAGCAATGTCCATATTGGATTCTGAAAAGCTACCAGAACCATCACCACCATAGCCACCTTGTGAACCCAAACCTCCATAACTTCCTCCTCCACCAGCACTTCCACCTGAAGCTCCAGCAATTACACCTGCTTCATCTGGACTTCCACAATGTTGTTTTGAACCTGATCCTGTTCTACCATTTTTCCCTTCCATTCCACCCCCAGGACCATTACCAGCTAATCCACCAAAACCACCTTCAACTTCAATCTGACCTGGACTACTAGAACCACTGCAAGAAGTTAAACCGCTGGAATGACCAGTAGAGCTAGAAACAAGGGTACCCTTTAAGCCGCCAGATCCTCCAGTAAAACCAGCAAAACTGGCATCAATGTCTCCATCAATTCTTATTTGATCTGCATAAATCTTAAGGTTTCCACAACTGTTAGTACTATAATGTGATACATGAACAGTTGCCCCATCAACAATTTTAAACTCACCAAGAACATAGTAAGTACCAGAAAGTACAGTGTCATTATAAATGGAAAAGTCACCTTGGATTATAGTGCTATCACACTGTCCAAAGTGACTTTTAATAAGGGAAAAAAGTAAAAAAGTAAAAAATATTTTCTTAAGCATAATAAGCGTTTATACTCACTAATTTACTAAATAAACGCTTATGAACTTATTAAATACTAAACTTCTTCAAAATCTACGTCCGTTACTTCTTCTTCATTTTTATTATCATCCTTTTTTGGCTGTTCAGGATTTTCAGCAGCACCTTGAGTGGCGTTGTACATATCCTGACTAGCAGCTTGGAAAGAAGTGTTCAATTTTTCCATTGATGCATCAATAGCAGCTAAATCTTTAGCAGCATGTGCAGCCTTCAACTCAGTTAACGCTTCTTCAATAGGCTTCTTTTTCTCATCTGGAATTTTATCACCATACTCCTTTAGTTGTTTTTCTGTTTGGAAAATCATACTATCGGCAGCGTTCACTTTTTCAACTTCTTCTTTTTTCTTGTTATCAGCATCTGCATTTGCTTCAGCTTCTTTTTTCATTTTCTCTATCTCTTCATCAGATAAACCAGAGGATGCCTCAATACGAATTGACTGTTCTTTATTTGTAGCTTTATCTATAGCCTTAACATTAATGATACCATTTGCATCAATATCAAAAGCAACTTCGATCTGAGGAACACCTCTTGGAGAAGGCGGAATTCCGTCTAAATGGAATCTACCAATTGTTTTGTTATCCGCAGCCATAGATCTTTCTCCTTGTAGAACATGTATTTCTACTGATGGTTGATTATCTGCAGCTGTAGAAAAAACTTGAGATTTTTGCGTTGGTATTGTTGTGTTCGAATCAATTAATTTAGTGAACACCCCACCCATTGTTTCTATACCAAGTGATAATGGAGTTACATCTAATAACAATACATCTTTTACTTCACCAGTTAAAACACCACCTTGAATTGCAGCACCAAGTGACACAACTTCATCAGGATTTACTCCTTTTGAAGGTGATTTACCGAAAAACTTCTCCACAGATTCTTGTATAGCTGGTATTCTTGTTGAACCACCGACTAAAATGATTTCATCAATATCAGAAGGTGAAAGTCCAGCACTTTTTAAAGCTGATTTACATGGCTCAATGGTTCTTTTCACCAAATCATCAATCAATTGCTCAAATTTTGCTTTTGTCAAAGATCTTACTAAGTGTTTAGGCACACCATCAACCGGCATAATATAAGGTAAGTTAATTTCTGTTGATGCAGATGAAGATAATTCGATTTTAGCTTTTTCAGCAGCCTCCTTTAATCTTTGTAAAGCCATAGGATCTTTTTTCAAATCCAAGCCCTCATCATTTTTAAATTCATCAGCCAACCAATCGATAATTTTTTGATCAACATCATCTCCTCCTAAATGCGTATCACCATCTGTTGAAAGGACTTCAAAAACACCATCGCCTAATTCCAGTATAGATACATCATGTGTACCACCACCAAAATCAAAAACAACAATTTTCATGTCCTTACCAGATTTATCTAAACCATAAGCTAGAGCAGCTGCAGTTGGCTCATTGATAATTCTTTCCACTTTCAATCCTGCAATTTCACCAGCTTCTTTTGTTGCTTGTCGTTGAGCATCATTGAAATAAGCAGGTACAGTCACTACTGCCTCATTCACTTCCTGACCAAGAAAATCTTCTGCAGTCTTTTTCATTTTTTGCAAAACCATTGCAGAAATTTCTTGAGGAGAATAATTCCTGTCATTTATTTTTATTCTAGGAGTATTATTTTCTCCTTTAACAACTTCATAAGGAACACGCTCAGCTTCTTTGCTTACTTCGTCATACCTACAACCCATAAATCTTTTGATGGAGTAAATAGTATTTGTTGGATTTGTAATAGCTTGTCTTTTAGCAGGGTCTCCAACTTTTCTTTCTCCACCATCTACAAACGCAACCACAGAAGGAGTAGTTCTTTTACCCTCACTATTTGGAATAACAACCGGCTCATTACCTTCCATAACACTAACGCATGAATTGGTAGTTCCTAAATCAATTCCTATAATTTTTCCCATTTTGTAATTTTTAATTTAACATGACAATATCAAAGGCCATGCCATCGGACATTCAATAACTAAATCAAGAAAAATGTCAGTTATTAGGGTTGAAACTGACAAAAACAACTGACATTAAGGCAGTATTTTACCGATTAACTGTCCAGTTTGTAGATTTACTTGGTAGGAAAAAAGAATTTATTTTATCCTTTTGCTCTAGTAAGGATATGGAAGCTAATGCAGCTTCTAAAGTTTCTTTATTAGGGTCAATTATGCTTGGATCATTGAAGTATAAATTCACAAATCTTGTATCATAATTACCAGATCTGAAGCTTTCGTGTTTTAAAGCATAACTACAAAAAGGTAAAGTTGTTTTAACACCTACAATATCATAATCATCTATGGCATCCAACATTAGTTTAATGGCTTTTTCTCTGTTTGATGCGTGAACAATTAACTTTGCAATCATTGGATCATAGTAAATAGGTATTTCCATACCCTCTTCTAAAGCATCATCAACTCTTACACCTTCACCTTTCGGTCTATTGTACACCTCAACTTTACCAATATCTGGTAAAAAATCATTACAAGGATCTTCTGCATATACCCTAATCTCAATGGCATGTCCAGTTATGTTTAATTCTTTTTGAGTAAAATGTAATTGCTCTCCTTGTGCAATTTTAATTTGTTCCTCTACTAAATCCAACCCCGTTATCAACTCAGTTACTGGGTGTTCAACCTGCAATCTTGTATTCATTTCTAAAAAATAAAATGAATCATTTTCATATATGAACTCAACAGTTCCAGCCCCATAATAATCACATGAACGCGCCACATCACAAGCTGCTTTACCCATCTCATTTCTAATTTTATCAGACAACACGGCAGATGGAGCTTCTTCTATAACTTTTTGATGTCTACGCTGAACTGAACAATCTCTTTCAAATAAATGGACCACATTTCCATGCATATCAGCTAAAATTTGTATTTCAATATGCCTAGGCTCGGTAATATACTTTTCAATAAATACAGCGCCATTTCCAAAAGCATTTTGGGCTTCGCTTACTGCACGTTTCATCTGATTCTCAAATTCAGCATCACTTTTTACAACTCTCATTCCCTTTCCACCACCACCAGCTGCTGCTTTAATTAATATTGGGTAACCAATTTCATTAGCTACTTTCTTTGCTTTAGCTACATCTGTAACTTCTTCATTAAGTCCAGGAACCATAGGAATATTATATGCAGTAACTGCTTTTTTTGCAGATAGCTTATCCCCCATTACTTCTATTGATTCTCCAGAAGGACCTATAAATATAATCCCTGCATCTGACACCTTTTTAGCAAACGAGGCATTTTCGGATAAAAAACCATAACCAGGATGAATGGCGTCAACATCTAGTTTTTTGGCCACATCAATGATAACATCCTGTTTCAAATAACTTTCAGCTGATGGAGCAGGACCTATCAATATACTTTGATCAGCGTATTTAACAAAAGGAGCACTTTGATCAGCCTCAGAATATACAGCAACGGTACCAATGCCTAACCTTTTACAGGTTTTCATGATTCTTAGCGCTATTTCTCCTCTGTTGGCAACTAAAATTTTATTAATTTTTTTCATAAGCCGATTTAAAAGTGTTTTGTAAAAGTGATGCAATTGTCATTGGACCAACTCCACCAGGAACAGGAGTGATATATGAGGATTTTGGAGCAACTTCATCAAAATTGACATCACCAATAAGCCTAAATCCATTTTTTTTAGTCGCATCTTCTATTCTATGAATACCAACATCTATAACTACAGCTCCTTCTTTTACCATGTCAGCATTAACGAAATTAGGTTTCCCTATGGCGACTACCAATATATCTGCGTCTCTACAAATAGAAGGTAAATTTTTTGTACGGCTGTGAGCTAATGTAACCGTAGCATTGCCAATTTCAGATTTTCTGGAAAGTAAGATACTAACTGGTGTTCCAACTATACTACTCCTTCCTAATACTACACATTTTTTTCCTTCTGTAGGAATGTTATATCTTTTTAATAGCTCTAATATTCCATTGGGAGTTGCAGGTAAAAATGCTGGAAGTCCTAAAGTCATATTACCCACATTCATTGGATGAAAACCATCTACATCTTTTTTGGGATCTATAGCAAGCGTAACCTTTGATTCATCAATATGATCTGGGAGTGGTAACTGAACAATAAAACCATCAACAGACTTGTCGTTGTTTAAAGATTCTATTTTCTTTAGCAAAGAGGCTTCATCAGTAGTCGCATCTAACTTAATTAATGTGGATTCAAAACCAATTCTTTCACAAGCTTTAACTTTGGCATTAACGTAAGTTTGACTAGGTCCGTCCTCACCTACTAATATTGCAGCTAAGTGAGGTCTTTTAAAACCCTTACTAACTTTATTATTTACCATTTCAGCGAGTTCCTGCTGAATGGCTAAAGAAGTTGATTTTCCATCTAAAAGCTTCATATTCTTTACATTGGCATTCTACCGCCCATTTTTTTAAATTGCTTCATCATATTCATCATATTCTGCTTGTTACTCATCAACTTCATCATCTTTTTAGTTTGATTAAATTGTTTTAGCAATTTGTTAACCTCATTTAAATCATTTCCACTACCTCCAGCTATTCTTTTCTTACGTTGCATGTTTATAAGATCTGGATTTTCTCTTTCTTTTGGCGTCATAGAATCTATCATTGCTAAAATAGGAACAAATGAATTTTCATCTACATCATTGCCTTGCATGGCTTTTTTCATTCCAGGAATCATACCAGCAATATCTTTCATTCCACCCATTTTTTTGATTTGATTTATTTGATCTCTAAAATCATTAAAATCAAATTTATTTTTTTTAATTTTTCGGTGTAACTTTTTTGCTTCTTCTTCATCAAATTGTTCTTGGGCTCTTTCTACTAAAGAAACAACATCACCCATTCCCAAAATACGATCGGCCATTCTATTAGGATGAAAGACATCAAGTGCTTCCATTTTTTCGCCAGTTCCAATAAATTTTATGGGTTTATTTACAACTGCTTTTATAGACAATGCGGCACCACCTCTTGTATCACCATCAAGTTTAGTTAACACAACGCCATCGAAATCCACTTTTTCATTAAATGCTTTTGCTGTGTTTACCGCATCTTGACCTGTCATTGAATCAACAACAAATAAGGTTTCAGATGGATTTATTCCCTTCTTAATATTGTAAATTTCATCCATCATCTCCTCATCCACAGCTAAACGACCAGCTGTATCAACTATAACTAGGTTATGGCCATTATTTTTAGCATATTGAATTCCATCTTTAGCTATTTTAACAGGATCTTTAGAATCCTTATCAGAATATACAGCTACATCTATGTTATCACCTACTACATGTAATTGATCAATAGCAGCAGGTCTGTATACATCACAAGCAACCAAAAGCGGATTCTTTCCTTTTTTGGACTTTAAATACTTAGCTAATTTTCCTGAAAATGTTGTTTTTCCAGAACCTTGTAATCCAGACATTAACACTACAGATGGATTTCCTGAAATTTTCAATTCAGAAGATTCACTCCCCATTAATGTGGTTAACTCCTCATGCGTTATTTTAACCAATAATTGACTTGGAGAAATGCTCGTCAACACATTTTGACCAAGTGCTTTTTCCTTAATATTTTGGGTAAATGTTTTTGCTGTTTTAAAACTTACATCAGCCTCCAATAGAGCTCTCCTTACCTCTTTAAGTGTTTCAGCGACATTGATCTCTGTAATTTGACCATGGCCTTTTAAAACTTTAAACGCTCTTTCTAACTTATCAGATAAATTTTCAAACATATTCTAAACTTTGAATGGCAAATATAAAAATCAATATGAGCATTAAATATATTTATAACCGATTTCCTTTAAATGACTTTAGTTAGCATCATAATACCCTTCAAAAATCCTGGACAATTTTTTGCTCCATGCTTGAAATCTATACAACTTCAAACTCATAAAGAATTAGAAATATTGATGGTAAATGACCACAGTAATGAAATGGATGTAGAATTGGCTAAATCATTTCAAAAGATGGACCATAGATTTCATTTAATCCACTCAACTGGAAATGGTATAATAGATGCATTACAAACTGGTCTTGAAAAAGCGAATGGCAAGTATATATCTAGAATGGATGCTGATGATATCATGACAAATGATAAAATAAAGCTAATGACCAATAAACTTAGTAATGCTCCAAAAAAAACTATTAGCATTGGTCTTGTATCATACTTTGCTTCAAATAAAGAATTAAATGAAGGGTATAAAAACTATGAAAATTGGCTAAATAGTTTATCTATTAACGAAAATAACTTCAAGGACATATATAAAGAATGTACAATCCCCTCTCCATGTTGGATGATGAGAAAAGAAGAATTAGTTGTTTTAGGAGGATTTAGTTCTTTAAGCTATCCAGAAGATTATGACTTAGCATTTAAATTGTTTTATGCATCATTTAATATAGCAACCGTAAAGAAAGTAATTCACCATTGGAGAGATCATATGGATAGAATTTCAAGAACGAGCAATACCTATCAATTTGACAATTTCATTAAATTAAAGTTAAATTACTTATTAAAAAATGAATTGAAAGAAACGGAGCTTGTTTTATGGGGAGCTGGTAACAAAGGAAAAAGAATTGCATCAATATTAAATGATGAAAATATAGACTTTAAATGGATTTCTGGAAACCCGAATAAAACAGGTCACATTATATACAGAAACGAAATAAAAGAAATGCAATACTTAAACGAAAAAAAATTGAAACTAGTTATTTGTGCTATAAGTCAAAAAGGGTTTGTTTGTCCTGAAAACACAAAATTCAATAGATATATTTCATTTTATTAACTTTATTCTTATAACTTAACAAACTTATTAAAGTCAATTATTTTGATCGTGAAATATCGTTGTCTCAATATTATATTTTCGGTATTTATAGCAAGCTTGCTATTTTCTAGTTGTAACCCAGACAACACAATCAGTGAAGGTAAAATTGAATATGAAATTTCTTATCCTTGTCTAGAAGCCACAAACAATCAAGTTAGAATTTTTCTTCCTAAAAAAATGGTTACAACTTTTAAAGATCATTGCTACAAGAATGAATTTATTTTCCCTGGAGATATTTACAAACTAGAATTGATTAGTGAATGCCAGTCAAAAAAAACTAAACTTGGTTTTGCCTTAGGAAGTAACAGGATTTACACAGAACTTGATTCCAATTCAATTTCTGAATTACTTAAAGAACTACCTGTCTATAAAAAAATTGGAACTAAAATTGAAGAAGGTGTATACCTAAATAAACCGTACAATAAATACAAGGTAAAAAGCTCACATCAAGAAAATGAATTTGATGTCATTACTACAGATGCTATATCTATTGACAATGTGAATTGGTGTACTCCATTTCATGAATTCGATGAAGTTTTACTTGAATATAGCCTATATCAATATGGCTTAGATATGAAATTTAAAGCTACAGACATTATTGATATCCCTGTAAAAGATGACTTTTTAAAAATGAGTACCGATTATCATCATGAGGAGTTTAAAAAATATATTGCTGAGATTAAAAGTCTAATGAAAAACTTTTCTTGCGAGTGATAAGATCCATTAAACTACTTTTTATTTTTGCTTTTTTCACCAATGCCTATGCTGCTCAGGATTTTGAAGGTGAAATTATCTTTTCAGCTTCACATAAATACAGAGACTCCACCATAAATTCAACACCTAACCTACCAGAAGATATCAAGTATTCTATTTCTGCGGAATTTGTAAGAATTGATCAATCAACTCAACTTGGAAATCAAGCTGTGATTTATGACACATTATCCAATACAAAAACTATAATTATTCAACAAAACGAACATACTATAGCCATCAAATTGAACAAGGAAACAGACCCTAATCTTAGCATTAAAACCTCTTACTTTGATGACTCTTTAACTATTTGCGGAATAAGTTGTAAAAAAGCAGTTTGGAATACTTATAAGAATGATGATGCTAAGCTATCCTATGCAGAGATATATTACACCAATTCTATATCTGGAACATATGCTGAAAATTTTGATGATTTGTTGGGATTCCCATTGAAATACGAGATTATTTCTGGTGATATAGAATCAATATATACCGCAACAAGTATTTCAAAAATAACTATTGACCCAACTATCTTTAAAGTAGACAAAAAAGTGAAAACGTATTCAATGGAAGAATTCAAATCATTAATGGGTCAATAATTCCTAACAATATGTCGTTGAGAATAGTATGGTAAAAATCTATATGCTCAAAGAAGTTTCTGCTACATTTGATATATAAATGAGTGCAAAAAATCAATATAAAAACTTTCAATTTGGTTCCCCCAAGAAGAAAAAAAATAGATTTAACAAATTAAAATCGTTTTTGCAGGACGAGCGATTTCAAAAAACAAGTGGTTTATTTCTTGTTCTATTTTCGTTGTATTTATTTTTAGCTTTTACTTCTTACCTATTTACATGGAAAAATGATCAAAGCATTATAGATGGTGTTGGATTTGGATTCGTATTCAATGGAGAAGATGCTGATATTCAAAACTGGCTTGGTAAATTTGGTGCTTTTACTGCCAATAAATTTCTTAAAGTTTGGTATGGCATTGCTTCATTTTCATTTCCATTTATTGGATTCTTAATAGGTTTTAAAGCACTATTTAAACAAGATTTACTTCCGCTTTTAAAAACCTCAAAAATTACTTTAATAAGTATGATTTGGCTATGCATTAGTATGGCTTTTATTTTTCAGTCATCACCACTTGATTTTATGGGTGGAATGTACGGAAAAGTAATTGTTGACTATTTACAGGGAGTTTTTAATGTAATTGGCACTGGGTTCTTTATTGTGTTTTTTGGTTTTGTTGCAGTAATATTATTATTTAATCCCTCATTAAGTTGGATTGTAAGTTTCTTTAATACTATTTCTGAGAAAATTAAAAATCTGAAAAAAAATGATTCAACATCTAATGAAGATGGATTTACAGAAGTAAACTCCATTGATAAAGATGAAGAACCTTCGAATATATTAAACCCTTTAACTACCAGTGAAAACATCAATAATAATGACGAAGAAACTTCAGTATCAAATGAAGATGTAATTGAGATGGAAACAATAGTAGAACAGGAACCTCCTCCACCTAGCTCTATTATAAAACCAAAAAAAGATCCTGAAAAAAGCAATGATGCAAATGATGATTTCTCTGTAGAGGTTGCTTCATCTGATGAAGAATTATCTAAAGCAGAGTTAAAAGATAAACTTAAAGAATTTGGTGAATATGATCCGAAATTAGACTTAGCTAAGTATGTTCTTCCAAATATAGATCTACTTGAGAGTCATGGAGATGGAAATATCTCTGTTAACAAGGAGGAACTTGAAGAAAACAAAAATAAGATTATTGAAACTCTTCAAAATTATAAGATTAACATTTCCAAGATTAAAGCCACTATTGGCCCAACAGTTACCCTTTATGAAATCATCCCTGCACCAGGAGTTAGAATATCTAAAATCAAAAACCTGGAAGATGACATTGCCCTTAGTTTATCTGCTCTGGGCATTAGAATTATAGCGCCAATGCCTGGAAAAGGAACAGTTGGTATAGAAGTGCCCAATTCAAAACCAGATGTTGTTGCTATGAAATCACTAATTGCTTCTGAAAAATTTCAGAACAGCAACATGGAATTGCCAGTAGCACTAGGGAAAACAATTTCTAATGAATCATTGATTACAGATTTAACTAAAATGCCACATTTATTAATGGCTGGTGCAACAGGCCAAGGTAAATCAGTTGGGTTAAATGCTATTTTAGTTTCTATACTCTACAAAAAACATCCCTCTCAGGTAAAGTTCATTTTAATCGATCCTAAAAAGGTTGAGCTTACCATATACAACAAAATTGAACGACACTTTTTAGCAAAGCTGCCGGATGAAGAAGAAGCTATCATTACAGACACCACAAAAGTAGTTAATACCTTAAACAGTCTTTGTGTTGAAATGGATACTAGATACGACTTGCTTAAGCAAGCCATGGCTAGAACAATTAAAGAATATAATCACAAGTTTATTCAAAGAAAATTAAACCCTGAAAAAGGACATAAATATATGCCCTACATTGTTTTAGTTATTGATGAATTTGCAGATTTAATAATGACAGCTGGAAAAGAAGTTGAAACTCCTGTTGCCAGAATTGCTCAATTGGCTAGAGCTGTTGGCATACACCTCATCATTGCAACTCAACGACCCTCTGTAAATGTAATAACAGGTACTATAAAAGCTAACTTCCCGGCCAGAATTGCATTTAGAGTTACATCAAAAATTGATTCTAGAACTATTTTGGACGCAGGTGGAGCTGATCAACTAATTGGAAGAGGTGATATGCTTTACTCATCAGGAAGTGAATTAATAAGATTGCAATGTGGATTTGTTGACACACCCGAAGTAGATAATATTGCTGATTTTATTGGATCTCAAAGAGGATATCCTAATGCTTTTTTACTGCCAGAATATGTTGACGAAAGTAGCGAGCTTAAAGAAATTGATGATGAATTAGATAGTTTATTTCAAGAAGCAGCTGAGGTAATTGTCAATCATCAACAAGGATCTGCCTCACTGTTACAACGTAAATTAAAACTAGGCTACAACAGAGCAGGAAGAATTGTGGATCAACTTGAAGCAACTGGAATAATAGGACCCCACAAAGGAAGCAAGGCAAGAGAAGTATTGATTCCAGATTTAATAAGTTTGGAACAGTTTTTGTCAAACCTAAGAGAACAAGGAAAATTATAATTATGAAAAAACAGTTACTTATTATTGGATTTTCAATACTTACTAGTATTGCATTTTCTCAAAATGTTGCAGAACACAATGAAAAATCAAAAGAAGTATTGGCCGAGGTTAGTGATAATTACCAAAATTATAAGTCGTTAAAATTTACATTTAACTTAACTATCAATAGTCAAGACATTAATGAAACTCAAACAGGCTATGCTTTAATCAGAAATGATCAATTTTATTATGAAACTGAAGAAAGAAATGTTATTTGTAATGGTGAAACTGTTTGGACGCTTATTCCAGATGACGATGAATGCTACATAGATAATTTATCTGATCTTGATAACGCCATAAATCCAAGTGAAATATTTACAATATGGAAACATGGATTTAATTACAAGTACATAAAAAAAGAACAGAATAGTCATTACATTAAAATGTTTCCTCAAAACCCAGATAAAAGTAAGTATCATACTATTATCATGAAAGTAAATGATGAATCAAAATCTATTGAGCAAGCTACCGTTAAAACAAAAGATGGAGTAACAATAAAGTTGACTGTTAAAGAACTCACACCAAATCCTGAAATTAGTTCTGATAAATTTACATGGAATGAGAATGATTTCCCTTCCATTGACGTGATAGACAACAGATAACTAGTTTAATAATTCTTGAGCGTTAAACAAGGCAGCCTTTCCCGTTTTTTCACCACCTAACATCTTTGCCAACACTTGTATTCTCTCTTCTTTTCTTAGAGATTTTAACATGGTTTCAAGTCCATTTCCATGGTCAATTTTTTCAACATGAAAATGAGTGGATCCCATAGCAGCAACCTGAGGTAAATGTGTGATATTTATAACCTGTACATTTTTGGCAATCTTTTTTAGTAATTTACCTACTTCAGTAGCTACTTCCCCACTAACACCTGAATCTATTTCATCAAAAATCAAAATAGGAACTATTCCTTTTATAGAAGTTAAGGACTTCATAGCAAGAGCTATTCTAGATAATTCACCACCAGATGAAAATTGATGTATTGGATAATAATTGGAAGAATTATTTACCGCAACCAATAAAGTTACCTGATCACTACCAAATTCATTTAGAACTTGAGTAGATGAAATTTCAACTTTGAACTTTGCATGCTCCATTGAAAGTACTGCTAAGAGTTTATTCATTTCATCTGAAATCATTTGAATGTTATTCACTCTTAGCTTATTGATTTTTTTAGCTAATTCAAAACATATGGATTCCCAATGGTTTTTTTGAACTTCATACTTATTTAAGTCTTGTTCAACATTATCAATCTGACCCAGTTCTGTTTCTAATAGATCTCTTTTTTTAATCAGTTCTGAAACATTAACAACATTAAATTTCTTTAATAAG
>CAJWIX010000062.1 GCA_913042175.1 uncultured Flavobacteriales bacterium | reverse complement strand
CATCTTTTAAACTTGGAACTACTTCACGAACTATATTTTTTTCTAATTCTCCATTGGAATTAAAAATATAAAGATCTATACTATTATGTGTTCTATTTGTTCCGGCAACTAAGTATTTTTCTTGACTGAACTTGGATGGAATTATGTCCACATTATTTATCCTCCCAACCTCATAATCATAGAGCTTATTGCCCTCTAAGTCATATACAATTATGCCGAATTTTTTATCAGATGAAACAATTAAGCTTTTTTCTGGATTGATTAGGTTTTCTAAAACACACATATCATCTGCTGCATCATCACCAGCAAAAACTGGCTCTGTTTCTACATCAGCTTCAACTTCAATATATAACAAAGAGCCTAATAAATTAGGCTCTTGTGAATTTAAAATGCTAGTAAAAATTAAACTAGCAAAAAATAATTTTTTAAACATTAAAAATCATATTTTAAACCTACATTCCAGCTTAAATTATAATATTCAAGTTGCATAGTTTTTTCAACAGTACCTTGATAATATCTTAAAGGCTGATTTGTTAGGTTTTTGCCCTCAGCAAATATACTAAGTTTGTCAGTAATTTTGTAGTTAGCATTTACGTCCAAAAATGTTTGCTCATCATAATATCTGTCTTCATAAGCATCTCCACTCAACTCATCCAATGCTTCACTTGCATAATTCATTGATGCCCTAACAAAAAATTTATTTGCTTCATAGGCTAACGATAAGTTATACATATTATCAACTTGACCAACTAGTGGAATGTCATCTCTACCTTCAACTCTGTCTGTCGAAGAATTGGTTGAAGTATAGTTGCCCATAAAAGTGAAGTTATTCAAGAACTTAGTTTGAAAACCAATTTCAAAACCATTCAAAGTAGCTTTTTCACCATTTCTAAGTTGACTCATTTCATAACCATCATCACCAGCATATGTATAATTATTAGTAGCAAACTTATAAATCCAGTCATCAATACTTTTATTAAAAAACCCTACAGAAAATAAACCTAATCCTTTAAAATAATATTCAGCCATAAAATCAATGTTAGTTGATAAAGAGGCTTTTAAATCAGGGTTTCCAAGTGCA
This sequence comes from uncultured Flavobacteriales bacterium, assembly GCA_913042175.1. Classification (GTDB taxonomy): domain Bacteria; phylum Bacteroidota; class Bacteroidia; order Flavobacteriales_D; family Parvicellaceae. Next base: position 13,102 of record CAJWIX010000062.1, on the reverse strand, counting down.
AGTTCTTTATCATCAGAATTTGAATATTCGTATGGAACTAGATCATAATATGATGGTCTAGATAATGATTGAGTTAATGCAAAGTTAAAATTCAATTTATCATTTAAATCCCATTGTAAAGTTAGATTTGGAAGAACATTAGTATAACTATTATCTCCAGTTACTGATCCGATATCTGCTGGTGTCTCATCCTCTTCTTCATCAAAAACCTGACCTGTATATTCAACATTTGTACTTTCAATTCTAGCTCCAGCAATTAAAGTTAAATTATCTCCTAACTTATCTTTAATCATCGCATAAAATGCAGTTATATTTTCATCTGCATCGTAATTACCTCCTGCAAATTCATCCATAACATAGGAGTCAAAATTAGGATCACTAGGGCCTCCTAACGATAAGCTACCTAATGCTTCAGCAGTCATAAAATTTCCACTTTGATATTTTTTTCCAGGCTGGTAATCAGAAAGTGTAGCATTAAAAAATGAAACTCCATCCATGTTAGGTAAGTCGTTATCATATTCATACCAAATATCATTTCTGTCTTTGGTTTTACTTTTGTATTTGAGTCCAAATTTTATTTCATCATTGACATTATATGGTAAATCAAAGTCTAATGAAAAAGAAGTATTAGTTTCTTCAGTACCTTTAAATGCTTGCTCAGTTTTTTTGTAACCAAACTTACTTGCTTCAGTCCAATTATCTCCTTGATAAATAAAATTTGGGAATCTTGGGTTTGAAATATCAAGAGAAGAAATTGGAACTCCTTTTTGCTCATATCTTACATATCTTTCATCAGGCCTATCCTCACTAGCAGCTGAAAAACTCACTTTCCAATCCATTCCAAGTTTACCAAATTGATGATCACCACCTAAAGAATATTTCTGAGTCTTTTGGTCCTCTAATCTTGTATTTTTATTTCTATCATTATTACCTCCACCTTTAGTTTGTCTTCTAACTCTAACTGTCATATCATCCATATCAATACTTCCAACTCTCATTCTAAATCTATTTTCCCAGTCATCTCTGTGGTTATATATTGATTTAAAGTAGAGCTGATTATTATCATTTAAGTTCCAATCTAAGTTTAAACTTAAACTTCGTCTTGTTCTTTTGACATCATATCTTCTTATATCCATTTCACCAATAGCTCCATCATCTGCCCAATCAGCTGGATCGTTCCATTCAAACTCAATATTATCAGAACCATAATCTCTAGTTTGAACAGTAGCAGATAGTGTATAGCTAAATTTTTCAGAAACTTCATTTCCAATTAGTGCTGTTACATTTGAATTATACCCACCGGATCTTATTGGGTTTCCACCTCCAGCTACAGTTGCAGATGCCCTAAAACCTGTTGGATTTGATCTGGTAATTAAGTTGACAGAACCACCAATTGCATCAGCCTCCATATCAGGTGTTAATGTTTTATTGACCTCAATTGACTGAATCATTGCTGATGGTATTAGATCTAACTGAACGTTTCTATTATCACCTTCTGCTGATGGAATTCTATCTCCATTTAATGTTACAGAATTTTGACCAGGTCCTAATCCTCTCATTACAATATTCCTTGCTTCACCTTGATCACCTTGCATACTAACACCAGCAATTCTTTTAATTACATCACCAACATTATCATCGGGAAATTTTCCAATCTGATCTGCCGAAACAACATTGGTTACATTAACATCGGATTTTTGCTTATTGAGTCCTTTAATAATTCCACTTTGAAATCCGGATACTACAACTTGAGCCAATTCACTTACAGCTGTTTCTAAAGTGAAGTCTAAAGTATTTGAACCATCTTCAATTGAAATAGATTGTTCAACAGTTTCAAATCCAATGTATGAGACCTTTATAATCTGATCTCCTTCAATACCAACGATAGTATAAAATCCATTAAAGTCAGTAACCACAGCTTTTCCTGATGGTGAAGCTTGAATTGTTGCGCCAGGTAATGCAAAACCATTAGCATCTGTAATTTTACCTTTTAAAGTAGATGTTTGAGAATATGATAAACCAAACATTAGGAAGGTAAAGATAAATAGAATGTAATTTTTCATAATTATTGTTTGATCAAACAAAATTATTTTATTACACTATCCTCAATGTTAACTTAAGGTTAATTTTTAGAAAAGATATAAATGGAGTTAATTACTTAACAGCAACTACATTTTGATTTTCCCATTTAAAATGGCTAATTACTTTATTATTTTGAAAATTAACCTCTGTAAAATTCTTATTACCCCAAAAAAACCATTTTCCTGTTTTTTTACCTTTTATGAATTCTCCAATTACAGCTAAATTTCCATCAATGTCATAAGACTCCCACCTACCATGTAGTTTATTGTTTTTTAAATACCCTTTTTGATATAACTCCCCATTATCATGAAAAATTTCCACTTTTACCACTCTATCAAATCTATTGTAAACATGTTCAAGATCTTCTGTATTTAGATCTTGATATTTGATTTCATTTTGAGAAACGATTGAGTTAACAAAAAATAAACTAATTAATAAGAATAGATTTTTCATAATACTGTTATTTAATTTCAATAAATATAATTAATATTTTACATTAAATTAACATTTGCGTAACATTAAATTAACATAGTGATTATAGTTTATTGATTATCAATAGTTTAATTTTTTATTTTTTATGCATAAAAAAATCTATTTTGTTAACATTAGCATAATGTAAAGGTTACATTATGATGATTTTTAGGAAACGTTAAGTTAAACGCCATTACATAATTTTAGCTCAATTAATACTAATAATAATGAAAAAAATAAATTTTTTATTGATCATGTCAGCATTTATATTTGTTGCATGTTCAAACGAAGACAACGAGGTGGATGCAGTTGTAAATATTGCTCCCCAAGTTGTTGATCTAACAGCTGCAATTACGGTAGCTAATAATTCAAGCGTAGACATAACATTAGTTGGTACAGATGCTGATGGAGATGATCTGACATTTTCCGTAGTTTCTCAACCTTCACAAGGTTCTGTAGATATTAGTGGAAACAAAGCAACTTATACACCAAGCGACAATGCAGACGGTGAAGACTCTTTCACTTATAAAGCTAACGACGGTGCATTGGATAGTAATGTAGCTACTGTTACAATTGATGTTACTGGAAACTTTGTTCTTAATGGTGAAATCTCATCAGATAGAACACTTACAGCTGACAAGATATGGACAATTAAAGGTAGAGTTTTTGTTGGAGATGGCGCTACATTAACCATTCCTGCAGGAACAATCTTAAAAGCTGAAGGAGGAACTGGAACAAATGCATCCTTCTTAGCTGTAGCAAGAGGTGGTAAATTAATTGCTAATGGTACAGCAGATAAACCGATAATTATGACTTCAGTTTCAGATGACATAAAAGTAGGAGAAAGTGTTGGATCAAACTTAAATGTTGATAACAGAGGTTTATGGGGAGGATTACTTGTATTAGGTAAAGCACCTAGTTCATTTAAAGGTGATGTTTCTGAATATCAAATTGAAGGTATTCCTGCTGATGATACAAGAGGATTATATGGTGGGTCAGATGCTTCTGATAATTCAGGATCAATGAAATATATTTCTATTAGACATGGCGGTGCAGAAATTGGTGCAGATAATGAAATCAATGGGCTTACACTAGGAGGAGTTGGTAGTGGTACTGTAATTGACAATATTGAAGTTGTAGGAAATGTTGATGATGGAATTGAATTTTTTGGCGGAACTGTTAACGCTTCTAACCTATTAGTTTGGGGACAAGGAGATGATGGATTAGATATTGATCAAGCTTATTCTGGTACAGTAGAAAATGCAATGGTAATAGCAACTGCAGCTTCAGATCACGGTATGGAAATTGACGGTCCTGAAGGATCTGCTAAAGGTAAATTTACGTTAAAGAAAATTACTTTAGTTGGGTCTTCTAGCGCTGCTGATGGAGAATATAATGACAATAGAAAAGGAGCTACTGGAACAATTGATGGATTGGTTGCATTTGGATTCCAGGCTGGTAAAGATTTCGAATTAGATGCTGATGCTGACAGTAAAACTTATACTGATGGTGATTTAGTATTTAAAAATTTCCAAGTTGATGTTCCAGATGGAGCAAGTTTAACTGGTGGTGATATTTTTGATGATAAATCGAGTACTCCTAATGCTAACTATGAAGATGGCAAAACAATTGGTGGTGCATCTTTTGTAACTAATGTTGCTAGAGCATCTCAAACTGGTGGAGCTGATGTTACAGTTTGGGCATGGTCAATGGCTAAAGCTAGAGGAGCAGATGGATTGTAAAATATTTTTTTAATAGTTCGTTAATTAAATACTTTTATTAGTTGTTAGAAAACCCGTCAGTTTAATTCTGATGGGTTTTTTATTAACAATAGCTTAACATTGTATTGCACTTGAAACTTGATATTTGCAACAACACTAATCTATAATGAAAAATAAATCAACTATTCTAAAAACAATATTTATTCTTTTTATTTCTTACTCATTTTCTCAAAATTCAATTATTAGAGGAACTGTAATTGATGCAGATTTTCAAGACCCAATTCCTTTTGCAAACATATTAGTGAAAGAAACTGGAACAGGAACAACATCTGATTTTGATGGAAATTTTGAAATTTATTTAGATGAAGGATCATACACACTTCAGTTCAGTTACATTGGATACAAAACAATTGAAATTAGCGAAGTTGTGACTAATTCCATTGATCCCTATGTTATTAATGTAACTATGGAAGTTTTAGCTGAAGGTTTAGATGAGGTTGTTGTTTCTGTAAGTGCGAAAAAAAATACTGAAGCATCAGTATTGGCATTTCAAAAAAAATCTGCAAGTTTAGTTGATGGGCTTTCGTCTCAAAGAATAAAAAGTAGTGGAGCCTCAGATATTGCATCTGCAGTAAAATCAATACCAGGAGTTTCTGTTCAAGGTGGAAAATATGTTTATGTAAGAGGGCTTGGAGATCGTTATACAAAATCGATTTTAAATGGAATTGATATACCAGGTTTAGACCCAGACAGGAACACAGTTCAAATGGATTTATTTCCTACAAATATTTTAGATAATGTTATCATAATTAAATCTTCAACAGCCGAAAACCCTGCTGATTTCACTGGTGGAATTATCAATGTTGTTACAAAAGAATTTCCAACCAACAAACAACTATCAATTTCTATTGGGACATCATACAACCCAAATATGCATTATATCAATAATTTTATTGGATACGAAGGAGGTAAAACAGATTTTTTAGGGTTTGATGATGGAACTAGATCTTTACCTGTAGATCCAACTAAAACATACAGTTTCTTAGATGTTTTAAACAATCCAATACAAACTGAACAAACCAAAAAATACACCAAAACAATGGCTGGAACAAGACAGTCTAATATGGGTGATTATAGTTTTTCAATTTCTGGGGGTAATCAAAAAAGCATTGGAGATGGAGATAACAAATTAGGTTATTTTGGGGCTTTATCATTTAAAAATGAATCAGAATTTTATGAGGGAGCAGAAAATAATGAATATATGCGAAATGAAAATAAATCTGTATATGAACTTGATCCAGCAGTAACTCAAAAAGGGGACTATGGAGTTGAATTAGCTACACTAAGCGGTATGGGTGGACTTTCATTTAAAACAGTGAATTCTAAAATCAAATTTAATGCTCTTCATATACAAAATGGAGAATCTACTGCTGGAGATTTTATTCAAGATAGAATGGATACAGATTTTAATACTTACAAGAAAAGTGTCTTACAGTATACAGAAAGATCTATAACAAACATTCTTCTTTCAGGAACTCATTCATTAGCTGAAGGTAATTGGAAAATAGATTGGAAATTATCTCCAACTAGATCATCCATTCAAGATAAAGATGATAGAACTACTGCATTTAAAATAACTGATGAAGGCCGATATGTAATAAATCTAAATAATAGACCAAAAAGAATATGGAGGGACCTAGAAGAATTCAATTATGTTGCTAAAATTGATATTGTAAAAAGAATGGAGATATTTAAAAATGATGCTCTTTTTAAATTTGGAATTTTTGGGTCTTACAAAGAAAGAGATTATAATATTTATGCTGCAACTATAAACTCCCCAACGAACATGGGGACTCTAAATAATGGAGATGCAAATAACATATTAAAGGATGTAAATATTTGGAGCACTTCAAACACTGGTGGAAACCTTATAGATTTAACATATAGTTTGATTCAAAGAGGTAAAAGTTTTGTTTCTGATCAAAATAATTTAGCTGGATATTTATCATTTGAGTTTAAATTCAATCCTAATTTTAGATCAATAATCGGTTTACGAGCAGAAAAATACTTTACATATTATACTGGTCAGGACAGTTCTGGAGACAAAGAATTTAATGATGAAAAGATCATCGATACTTTTGACTTATTTCCATCATCTAATTTCATTTGGACCTTGAATGAGCAGGCTAATCTTCGTTTTTCTTATTCTAAAACTACTGCCAGACCTTCATTTAAGGAAGCGTCAATTGCTCAAATTTTTGACCCTTTATCAAACATTGTATTCATTGGAAATATAGATTTAAAACCTACCTACATTGATAATTTAGATATTAGATATGAGGACTTTGGAGATAATAATCAGCTTTTTGCAATAAGTGCATTTTATAAAAATTTCATAAATCCTATTGAGCTAAGCTATTTTGAATCTGCAAGACAAAATTATCAACCTAGAAACCTAGGAAACGCTACAGTCTATGGCTTAGAGTTAGAATTAAGAAAAAATATTTCTTCTATGCTAAGTGCAAACATAAATGCTTCAATAATTGAATCTAATCAAAAGTATGGTGAAGCTGAAAGAAATCTTAGATCTTTGGCTATCAGGGATGGTGAGACAATAAGTGGTTCTAGAGAACTTCAGGGTCAATCCCCCTACCTTATAAATACCAGCATTGATTATAGAAATGATAATGGAACCAGAGCAGGATTATATTTCAATATGCAAGGTAAAACACTTGAAGTTGTTGGTAATGGGATAAATCCTGACATTTATACACAACCATTTGAAAGTCTAAACTTTACATTCTCAAAAAGTTTCGGGATTAATAATAAAAGATCAATTAATCTAAAAGTTGAAAATCTTCTTGGAAGTGAAAAAGAAAGTTTTGCAGAATCATTTAATGCAACAAAAAAAGTTTTTAGCTATGCAGATCCTGGTATTAAATTCTCAATAGGGTACTCAATTAACTTTTAATTCAATATCTTAGTTTGTTGATGCAAGACTACTATTTAATACTTGTCATAATCCTTGGAATATTAGCAATTATTGATTTGATGGTTGGAGTGAGTAATGATGCTGTAAACTTTTTAAACTCAGCAATTGGATCAAAAGTAGTTTCCTTTAAAACCTTAATGATTATTGCTAGCTTGGGTGTTGCTTTTGGCGCAATGTCATCAAGTGGAATGATGGAAGTTGCCAGAAAAGGAATATTCAATCCTGAAATGTTTCTATTCTCTGAAATCATGATAATATTTATTGCAGTTATGATAACAGACATATTATTATTAGACTTGTTTAATTCTTATGGTCTTCCAACCTCAACAACAGTTTCCATTGTTTTTGAACTTTTAGGTGCTGCTGTTGTCATATCAATAATTAAAATTTCATCAAGCAGCGATGCTTTTATAGATTTATCAACATACATAAACACGTCTAAAGCAACTCAAATAATTTTTGGAATATTTTTGTCCGTCTTAGTTGCCTTTTCAATAGGGGCATTGGTTCAGTTTTTATCCAGATTAGTTCTGTCTTTTAAATTTGAAGAAAAAAAGAAATGGTTGGGTTCAATATTTGGAGGAATCGCCTTAACATCAATATTTTATTTCATTGTAATTAAGGGATTAAAAGGAACACCATACTCATCAAGTAGTTTTGAAATTTTAAATGGGAGTACTCTTTCAAACTATATAGACAATAATCTAGTATCAATTGTTATTGTATCACTTTTGTTTTTAACATTTTTATCTTATTTAATCAATTCCATTTTAAAAGTAAATATCTATACAATTGTAATTTGTGTTGGAACATTTGCATTAGCATTAGCATTTGCAGGGAATGACCTTGTGAACTTTATTGGTGTGCCAATTGCTGGATATCAATCATACCTTGCGTGGATTGGCTCTGGAGTTGAAGCTGATGCATACTTTATGGGCGCATTATCAGAAAAAGTCGCAGCACCAACATTGATACTGCTTGGTGCAGGTGTAATTATGATAGTTACATTATGGACTTCTTCAAAAGCTAAATCTGTTATAAAAACATCCATTGATTTATCAAGACAAGAAGAAACAATTGAAAGATTTGAACCAAATTTTCTTTCTAGAGGACTAGTTAGATTAGGGGCTTATTTTCAAAAAAGTTTTTTAAAAATACTTCCAAATAATTCAATTAATTTTATTGAGAGACAGTACATAAAACCAAAAGTAAACACGCTAATACTTAGAAAAGATAGACCTGCATTTGATAAAATTAGAGCTTCAATTAATTTAGTAGTAGCTGCAATTTTAATATCAATAGCTACATCTTACAAGCTACCACTTTCAACAACATATGTAACATTTATGGTTGCTATGGGAACATCTTTAGCAGATAGGGCGTGGGGAAGTGACAGTGCTGCTTACAGAGTTGCAGGTGTAATTAATGTAATTGGCGGATGGCTTATGACTGCACTAATTGCCTTTTTGGCTTCAGGTCTAATTGCTTCAATTATCTATTATTTTGATCAATATGCTTTATACCTTTTAGTTCTTATAGTGGCAATAGTTTTGACTAAAAATTACTTTACTCATAAAGAAAGAAGAACAAAAGAAATTGAAGAGGAAGAGCTAGAATTAATTGAAAGTAAATCAATAAAAGGTGTAATTTTTGAAAGCTCTAAAAACATTACCAAATTTTCAAAAAGAATTAGTAAGCTATATAAAAATCTACTAACAGGAATTAGCTCAAAAAATATTTTACTATTAAAAGACAGTGAATCAATAGTCAATAAACTAGATAAAGATGTAGATCTTATCGCTAATAATGTTTTCTATTTTATTAAAAACTTAGATGAAGCAACTTCACAATCTGCGTCTAATTTTCATATGAGTGTTCTTGAATCTTTAGAAAATATAACAAGACTCACTCAATCGTTATTAAAGTCCAGTTCTAAACATTTTAAAAATGAACACAGGGGGCTAACATTCCAACAATTAAGAGAGCTCAAGGAGATTGAAATAGATTTAGACTTATTTTTCAACAAGGTTATAGAAACTTTTGAAAATAAAAATTACAAACAAATTCAATCAATTTTTGAGATTAAAGAAAGTGTAAGTAATTCTCTGGAATCAAAAATTAAATCTCAAATTTCTCGAACGAAAGAGAAAGAATCTAGCCCAAGGAATACAAGGCTTTATTTTGAAATCCTTAAAAAAACTAAAAAAATTACTGAAAATTATATTGAAATTTTAGAGTTGTACTCAGATAAGTATGATGAGAAAATCAGCCCTGCACAATTTGAAAATCAAGATTAAAATTAGGAACCACACATTAAGCAATCATCTCCCTCATCATTCTTGTTTTTTTCGATCATCTCCTTTAATTCTTCTGCAGTTAATGGCTCAACAGGGATTTGAGAAACGGCATCAGCAGTTGGTGGAGGTTCAGCGACAGATGCTGTTGCAGCAACCTCTTCTTTAACCTTTTCTTCTTTCTTAGTATTATCGAGTGTAAATTTAATTGCATCTACAGCTGACTTTGTTCTTAAGTAATACATTCCAGTTTTTAAACCTGATTTCCATGCATAAAAATGCATTGATGTTAACTTGGCCATTGTAGCGCCTTCCATAAATAAATTTAATGACTGAGACTGATCAATGAAATATCCTCTGTGTCTAGCCATATCAATTACATCTTTCATTTTTAGTTCCCAAACTGTTCTGTAAAGCTCTTTAATATCCTCAGGAATTCCATCTATGTGTTGGATTGATCCATTTGCTTTCATTAACTCTTGCTTTAACTCTTCAGTCCACAAACCTAATTTTACAAGATCTTCTAAAAGATGTTTGTTTACAACAATAAATTCACCTGAAAGAACTCTTCTTGTGTATATGTTTGATGTATAAGGCTCAAAACATTCATTGTTTCCAAGTATTTGAGCGGTTGAAGCAGTAGGCATAGGTGCAACCAATAATGAGTTTCTCACACCATTCTTTTTAATTTCTTTTCTAAGACCATCCCAATCCCATCTTCCGCTTAATTCATCATCTTTAATGCCCCACATATTGTGTTGAAATTCACCTTTAGAAATTGGAGACCCTTTATAAGATTTATATGCCCCCTCTTTAATTGCTTCTTCCATTGATGCGGTCAAAGCAGCAAAATAAATTGTTTCAAAAATTTCTTGGTTTAGGGTTTTTGCATCATCACATGTAAAAGGCATTCTTAATTTTATAAATGTGTCAGCAAGACCTTGTACTCCTAATCCAATTGGTCTATGTCTGAAATTTGAATTCTCAGCTTCCTTAACTGGATAATAATTTCTATCAATTACTTTATTCAAATTCTTAGTAACTCTTTTAGTTACTTTAAATAGTTCCTTGTGGTCAAAAGAATTATTCTTAACAAACATTGGAAGAGCAATTGATGCGAGGTTGCATACAGCAATTTCATCTTTAGATGTATACTCTAATATTTCAGTACAAAGATTTGAAGATCTGATTGTACCTAAGTTTTTTTGATTTGACTTTCTGTTACATGCGTCCTTGTATAACATGTACGGAGTACCAGTTTCAATTTGAGCTTCTAATATTTTTTCCCAAAGCTCTCTGGCCTTAATTGTCTTTCTTCCTTTTTGATCTTTCTCGTATTTTAAATAAAGTTTTTCAAACTCTTCACTGTGTGTATCATACAATCCGGGACACTCATTTGGACACATTAAAGTCCACTCTTCATTACTTTCAACTCTTTTCATGAATAAGTCTGGAATCCACATTGCATAAAACAAGTCTCTTGCTCTCATCTCCTCTTTACCATGATTTTTCTTTAATTCTAAAAAGTCAAATATATCTGAATGCCACGGCTCAATGTATATTGCAAATGATCCTTTTCGTTTTCCTCCACCTTGATCAACGTATCTAGCTGTATCATTGAAAACTCTCAACATAGGAACTATACCATTTGAAGTACCATTAGTCCCAGCTATGTATGAACCGGTTGCTCTAATATTATGTATGGACAATCCGATACCGCCAGCTGATTGAGAAATTTTTGCTGTTTGCTTTAATGTATTGTATATACCATCTATGCTATCATCCTGCATTGTCAATAAAAAACATGAGGATAGCTGAGGCTTTGGTGTTCCTGAATTAAATAATGTAGGAGTTGCATGAGTAAAATACTTTTTTGACATCAAAGTATATGTTTCAATTGCAGCGTCTAGATCATCCAAATGAATACCAATTGAAACCCTCATCAACATATGTTGAGGTCTCTCAACAGTAACTCCATTTAACTTTAGAAGATATGATCTCTCAAGTGTTTTGAATCCAAAATAATCATAGTTGAAATCTCTGTTATAAATAATTGTGGAATCAAGTTTCTCAGCATTTTTCTTAATTACTTTATAAACCTCGTCTGACAATAATGGAGCTTTTTTATTTGTCCTTGGATTCACATAATTATACAAATCATCCATAGTTTGTGAGAATGATTTCTTTGTGTTTTTGTGAAGGTTTGAAACAGAAATTCTAGAAGCTAAATTAGCATAGTCTGGATGAGTTGTAGTCATTGTAGCAGCAACTTCTGCAGCAAGGTTATCAAGCTCTGATGTAGTTACACCATCATAGAGACCTTCAATAACTCTCATTGAAACTCTGACTGGATCCACAAGTGGGTTAAGACCATAGCAAAGCTTTTTAATTCTTGCCGTTATCTTATCAAACATTACTGGCTCCTTGTGGCCGTCTCTTTTTACTACAAACATTTGGTACTAGTTGTTGTTCTTATAAATTTAATTAAAAATCTTCATCAAAACTGATCTCTTCAGATCTAGTATCATTATTTAATACTCCAGCTTTTTGATACTCCGAAACTCTTTTTTCAAAGAAGTTTGTTTTTCCTTGTAAAGAAATCATATCCATGAATTCAAATGGATTTGTTGAGTTATAAACTTTATCACAATTAAGCTCAACCAAAAGTCTATCGGTGACAAATTCCAAATATTGAGTCATTAGTTTTGCATTCATTCCAATTAGACTAACTGGAAGTGATTCTGTAATAAACTCTTTTTCTATTTCTAATGCATCAGTCAAAATCTCAGTGATTCTTTCTTTAGGAACTTTATTTACTAGGTGATTATTGTGCAGGTGTACGGCATAATCACAGTGTACACCTTCATCTCTTGAAATAAGTTCATTTGAAAAAGTTAAACCAGGCATGAGTCCTCTTTTCTTTAACCAAAATATTGAGCAGAATGCACCTGAAAAAAAGATACCTTCAACACCTGCAAATGCTATTAATCTTTCTGCAAATGAATCAGACTCAATCCACTTTAATGCCCAATCTGCTTTCTTTTTAATTGCTGGAAAGGTTTCGATTGCATTGAATAGTTTATCTTTTTCAGCATCGTCTTTAACATACGTATCTATCAATAATGAATAAGTTTCTGAATGAATATTTTCCATCATTATTTGAAAGCCATAGAAAAACTTGGCTTCAGAATACTGAACCTCATTAACAAAATTCTCGGCAAGATTTTCATTAACGATTCCGTCAGATGCAGCAAAGAATGCTAAAATATGTTTGATGAAATATCTTTCATCATCATTTAATTTTGTTTTCCAATCTGTCAAATCTTGGTGTAGGTCAATTTCTTCAGCAGTCCAAAAACTAGCTTCACATTTTTTATACCACTCCCATAAATCGTGATGTTTAATTGGGAAGATGACAAATCTATCTTTATTTTCTTTTAAAATTGGTTCAACCATAACGTCTAAATGTAAAAATGAATTAAATGCAATAGAGCTTTACTAAGTGTATATAGTAGCATGCAATAAAGCTTAACAAAGATTCT
>CAJWIX010000061.1 GCA_913042175.1 uncultured Flavobacteriales bacterium | reverse complement strand
AGTTTTAATATTTCCTGTATTCTGTGGAATTGAAATTACAGGAAGTCCAATTAGACTAGGTAATATAGTTATTTCGAGCCATTGATGGTAAGTTTTTGTTTCTTGACCGTTAATCATTTTTGGAAAAGCATCCCTTTTGCTAAAAGGAAAAATCTGTGCAGATGGAAGTATCAAAAAATTATAAACATTTAATATTTTGTTTATTTTCTTTGCTAAAAATAAACGTTTTTTTTTGGCAACTTTAATATCTTCATCGGTTAGATTTTTTCCTCTTTCAATCTCCCAAATAATGGTATCTTTTAATAAATCTGCATTATTGTCATATTCTTTTTTTAGATTTAATGATATAATTTTACTTCTTAAATCAATCCAGGAATCCCAGATTAAATTGAGCTCAAAATTAAAATTTATTTTTTTTATTGAGATGCCTAATTTTAATAGAAATTCAATATACTGGTAAAATTGTTTTTTTACTTTTTTATCAACTAAAATACTATCTAAGTAGTTAATTGGGACACACGCTTTAACGTTTTTAAGTAAATACCTATGACCAATTATTTCCTGTAAATTTGATTTTTTTCCAATACATGCATCTAGAAGTAATGCTAAATCTTTAGGATGCCTAGCTATAACACCATTTGTAGAGATTTTTGGTAATTTGTCGGATAAAATGGAATTAGAAGTTATAAGGCCTGGAGTTGGTCTAATACTGTATGTTTCGCAAAATGAGGCAGGTGTCCTCAAAGAGCCCATCATATCTGAGCCATCTGCAAATGGAATAAGTTTTGATTTTACTGCAGCAGCTGCACCTCCACTTGAGCCACCTGCAGTTTTTGTTGAGTCTAAAGGGTTAGAAGTTGTACCAAAAACCTTATTAAATGTTTGCCCTCCTACACCAAACTCTGGCGTGTTTGTTTTGCCAATAATTATCAAGCCACTTCTTCTTAGATTAGAAACCATTGGGCTATCATTTTCTGGTTGAAAATTAGAATACATTTGTGAGCCATAAGAAGTGGGTATGTCTTTTGTTTCTTCTAAATCTTTAATTGCTATAGGTAATCCAGCAAGGGGTGGTAATTTTTTTCCTTTTTTTCTAAGTGAATCTATTTTTTTACAATTCTCCAACAACAGCATTTTATCTTTTAAAGATACAATAGCATTTATTTTAGGATTAATTTTTTCTATTTTATCATAATAAGTTTCAAGAATTTCTTCTGAAGTAAGTTCCAATCTTTCAATTTTTTTTGATAATTTAAATGCATAATATTCTGTTATTTCCATTTTTTTTCCTAATATTCTTTATATTCAAACTTAGCTCTTATATTTGAAGAAAAAAACTGTTAATATCATACAAAAAAATATAGGAGCTTTAAAAATTGTCTAATACTAAATTATCCCCAGGTATTGTGTCTTCAAGGTTATCAAAAGAAGAATATTCAAATAATTTTTCAGATGCTTATCCAGGTTTTACAGATTATGAAGCAAAAGTAGAAGCTGATAGGTGTTATTTTTGTTATGATGCTCCTTGCATTTCAGCATGTCCTACAGAAATAAATATACCTTTATTTATCCGTCAAATTTCTACAGAAATGGAAGAAGAAGCTGCTAAGACAATTTTTGATCAAAATATTTTAGGAGGGATGTGTGCTAGGGTGTGTCCTACAGAAACACTGTGTGAAGAAGCTTGTGTAAGAGAAGCTGCAGAAGGAAAACCAGTTAAAATTGGTAGATTACAGAGGTATGCAACAGATTCTATAATGTCACAAAACATTCATCCTTATATTCGAAATGAGAACAATGGAAAGAAGATTGCGGTTATTGGTTCTGGGCCAGCAGGTTTAGCATGTTCTCATAGATTATCAATGCTTGGATATGATGTAGAAATATTTGAGTCCAAGAGTAAGGCGGGTGGCTTAAATGAATATGGTATCGCTACTTATAAAAGTGTAGACAATTTTGCAGCAAAAGAAGTTGATTGGTTATTAAAAATTGGTGGAATTAAAATCAATCATAATAAAACTTTAGGTGTAGATTTTAGTATTGATGAATTGAGAAAGTCTTATGATGCTATTTTTATTGGTTGTGGTCTTCAAGATACTAACAAAATTTCAATTGACAGTAATACTGATCAATCTATTGAGGATGCAGTTGATTTTATTGCCGATTTACGACAAATTAACGATTTTTCATCACTACCAATTGGAAGAAATGTAGTTGTTATTGGTGGAGGAATGACTGCTATCGACGCGGCAGTTCAATCTCAGTTACTTGGAGCGGAAAAAGTAACAATAATCTACAGAAGAAATCTCGAAAATATGAGTGCATCAAAAAAGGAACAGAATAATGCTACTTCAAAAGGGGTCAAGATTATTACAAATGCAATTCCTACTTCCATCAATAAACAAAATGGTGTCCATAAACTCAGTTTATCTTATACTGAAGTCGAAAAACAAAGTGGAAAATTAAAAGAACTTGATCAAAAATTTTCAATTGAAGCGGATCAAATTTTCTGTGCTATTGGTCAAAAATTTAATAATTTACTTGATGTCTTTAAGTCTAATAAAGGGAAAATAATGATTGATGAAAGTTGTAAAACGTCAGTTGAAAATGTTTGGGCTGGAGGAGACTGTGTTGATCAAGGAGAAGATCTAACAGTTACTGCTGTTGCTCAGGGTAGAGATGCCGCTGAGGCAATTCATAAATCAATTATTTCAAAATAAGGAGTTAGTTATGAACCTTCAATCTGAATTTCTTGGAATTAAATCACCTAACCCATTTTGGTTGGCGTCTGCTCCACCCACAGATAAAGAATATAATGTGAGGAGAGCATTTGAAGCAGGATGGGGTGGGGTTGTTTGGAAAACACTGGGGCTTGATCCAAATATTGTTAATGTTAACGGTCCACGTTATGGAGCAGTTTGGGGCCCAGATCGACGTCTTCTAGGAATGAATAATATTGAGTTAATAACAGATCGACCTCTACAAATAAATCTAGATGAAATAAAGGTTGTAAAAAAAGACTATCCAGATCGTGCTGTTGTTGTTTCTTTAATGGTCCCTTGTGAAGAAGAATGTTGGAAGTCTATATTACCTAAGGTTGAAGAGACTGAGGCTGATGGTTTAGAGTTAAATTTTGGATGCCCTCATGGTATGAGTGAAAGAGGAATGGGATCTGCAGTGGGTCAAGTTCCAGATTATATTGAGATGGTTACTAGGTGGGTTAAATCTAACACTCGAATGCCTGTAATCGTAAAACTTACCCCTAACATTACTGATATCAGATACCCAGCAAGAGCTGCTTTCAAGGGTGGAGCTGATGCAGTTAGCTTAATTAATACAGTTGCATCAATTGTTTCAGTTAATTTAGATACTTTTAGCCCTGAGCCAAGTATAAATGGGAAAGGAACTCACGGAGGATATTGTGGACCTGCAGTTAAGCCAATTGCTTTAAATTTAGTTTCTCAAATTGCAAGAGATCCAGAAACACAAAATAAAGATATATCTGGAATTGGTGGTGTTACTACTTGGAGAGACGCTGCAGAATTCCTTGCTTTGGGTGCTGGTAATGTACAGGTTTGTACTGCTGCCATGACATATGGATTTGGTATTATTTCTGAATTGACATCTGGGTTATCTAATTGGATGAAGAAAAAAGAAATTAATTCAATAAGTGAAATAGTAGGTAAGGCTATCCCAAATGTTACTGAATGGCAGTATCTAAACCTTAATCATGTCACAAAAGCTCAAATTGATCAGGATTTATGCATAAAGTGCGGTAGGTGTTATGCTGTTTGTGAGGATACATCTCATCAAGCAATTACTAAAACAATTAATGGTGAAAGGGGATTTGAAGTTATTGATGAAGAATGCGTTGCATGTAATATGTGTATTAATGTCTGTCCTGTTGAAAATTGTATCACTATGAGAGATCTTGAACCAGGAGAGATTGATAAAAGAACTGGCCAAACAGTTTCTGATAAATATGCAAATTGGACTACACATCCTAACAACCCCTCATCAATTAAGGCTGCTGAGTGATTTAATTTTTTATTTAAGGGAGTAAATTTTGGCAAATATAGCATCAAATTTTAAAATAAATGGTGACCGACTTTGGGAAACCATTATGGAAATGGCTAAAATAGGTCCTGGTATAGCAGGTGGGAACAATAGACAAACTCTTACTGACGAGGATGCAAAAGGGCGAGCACTTTTTCAGAAATGGTGTGATGAAGCAAATTTATCGATGGGAATTGATAAAATGGGTACGATGTTTGCTCGTAGAGAAGGAACTGATCCTGATGCACTACCGGTATATGTAGGAAGCCATTTAGATACCCAACCCACTGGTGGAAAATATGATGGAATTCTAGGTGTTCTTGGCGGTTTAGAACTTATAAGATCATTAGATGATATGAATATAAAAACTAAACATCCTATTGTTCTCGTCAATTGGACAAATGAAGAAGGGACAAGATTCGCTCCACCTATGATGGCATCTGGAGTTTTTGCAGGAGTTCATACACTTGATTGGGCTTATGCAAAAGAGGATTCAGATGGAAAAAAATTTGGTGATGAACTTAAAAGAATAGGATGGATTGGTGACGAAGAGGTCGGTAGTAGAAAGATGAAGGCATTTTTTGAATTACATATTGAGCAAGGACCTATTTTGGAATCAGAAGGTAAGGACATTGGAGTAGTTTCTAGAGGTCAGGGTCTTAATTGGTTGCAGGTAACCTTAACTGGGAGGGAAAGTCACACAGGATCGACACCTATGCCTATGCGACGAAACGCTGGGCTAGGGATGGCAAAAATAACTAGCCTAGTTCATGAAATAGCAATGAGTCACCAACCCGATGCAGTCGGAGCAGTTGGTCATTGTGATGTTTATCCTAATAGTAGGAATATAATTCCAGGAAAGGTTGTATTTACTATCGATTTTAGATCTCCATCATTTGATACTCAGGATGATATGGAAAGAAGATTACATGAAGGAGCAAAAGAAATTTGTAATAGTCTTGATCTAGAATTAGAAATTGAGAAAGTTGGACATTTTGATCCTGTAACTTTTGATGAAGGTTGTGTATCTACAATCAGAAGAGCTGCAGAAAGATTGGGATACTCTCATAGGGATATTATTTCTGGTGCTGGACATGATGCTTGCTGGATAAACAAGGTTGCTCCAACTGCAATGGTTATGTGCCCCTGTGTTGACGGGTTAAGCCATAATGAGGCAGAAGATATATCTCAGGATTGGGCAGTTGCAGGAAGCAACGTATTATTTCATGCTGTTCTAGAAACTGCTGAAATTGTTGATTAACAAATTAATTGGAGGGAAGAAATATGTCTAAAGTAATTAAAGGCGGAACTATTGTAACAGCTGATCGTGAATGGAAATCAGACATATTAATTGAAGGTGAAGTAATAAAACAAATTGGAAATAATCTGACTGGTGATGAAGTTGTGGATGCAGAAGGTGCATATGTAATTCCTGGAGGAATAGATCCACATACTCATTTGGAAATGCCCTTTATGGGAACAACTGCTGCTGAGACTTTTGAATCAGGAACTTGGGCTGCTGCGGTAGGGGGGACAACCATGTTAGTGGATTTTTGTCTTCCTGGTGAAGATGGTAGTTTAGTTAATGCAGTTAATGAGTGGCATAGAAAATCTAAACCACAAATTTGTTCCGATATTGGTTTTCATATGGCAATAACAGGTTGGAATGAGCAAATATTTAATGAAATGCCAAAAGTTTTAGAAATGGGTGTAAATTCATTTAAACATTTTATGGCTTATAAAGGGGCCTTAATGGTAGAAGATGATGAAATGTATGCATCTTTTCAGAGATGTGCTGCCATAGGCGCTTTGCCAATGGTTCACGCTGAAAATGGGGATATTGTTGCTGAATTGCAAAAAAAATATCTAGAACAGGGTATAACTGGTCCAGAAGGACACTCATTTTCTCGCCCGCCTGAGGTAGAAGGAGAAGCTACTAATAGAGCTATTATGATAGCTGATGCTGCAGGTGTCCCACTTTATGTAGTTCATGTATCTTGTGAACAAAGTCATGAGGCAATTAGAAGAGCTCGACAAAAAGGAATGAGAGTTTATGGCGAACCATTAATACAATTTCTAACGCTTGATGACAGTGAATATCTAAATAAAGACTGGGAATACGCTGCTAGAAGAGTAATGTCCCCACCTTTTAGAAACAAGATCCATCAAGATGGACTTTGGGCCGGGTTACAAGCTGGTTCGCTTCAAGTAGTAGCAACGGATCATGCTGCATTCACAACTGATCAGAAAAAAATGGGCGTTGATAATTTTACTCTCATACCTAATGGAACAGGTGGATTGGAAGAAAGAATGTCTGTTTTATGGACCAAAGGAGTTGAAACGGGAAGATTAACTAGAAATGAATTTGTTGCGGCTACATCAACTAATATTGCAAAAATACTCAATGTTTATCCTAGAAAAGGAAGCTTGGTAGAAGGAGCTGATGCAGATATAGTTGTTTGGGATCCAAAAATTTCAAAAACAATTTCAGTCTCAAGTCATAAATCTGTTCTTGATTACAATGTTTTTGAAGGTTTTAAGGTAAGCGCTCAACCAAGATATACAATGTCAAGAGGTGAGGTCATTTGGGCTTGGGGCAAAAACTCTATGCCTAGTCCTGGAAGAGGTAAATTTATTCCTCGTCCGGGATTTCCTCCCGTGCATGAAGCCTTAAAAAAATGGAAAGACCTCAACTCTCCAAGAAAAGTTGAAAGAGATCCTATGAATATACCTGCAGGCATATAGAATTTAGGTAAGTTTTATATGATTTCTGTTAAAGATGTAGACCTTATTTTTGAAACTAATGATGGTCCTGTTCAAGCTTTGAGGAATGTCTCATTGGAGGTTGAAAAAGGTGACTTTGTTTCATTTATTGGACCTTCTGGATGTGGAAAAACTACTTTGCTTCGTGCTATAGCAGCTTTAGAAATTCCTACAAAAGGTAATTTGACCGTAAATGGTAAATCACCAGATAGTGCAAGAATTGATAGGGAGTATGGTTATGTTTTTCAGGCCGCAGGTTTATATCCATGGCGTACAGTTGAGGGCAATATAAAATTACCTCTTGAAATAATGGGGTACTCTAAAACTGAAATAAAGGAAAGAATTCAAAAAGTTATTGAATTAGTTGAGTTGAAAGGTTTTGAAAAAAAATTTCCTTGGCAACTGTCAGGTGGAATGCAGCAACGTGCATCTATAGCTAGAGCCCTAGCTTTTGATGCTAATATATTACTTATGGATGAACCATTTGGAGCACTCGATGAGATAGTCAGAGATCGTTTAAATAGTGAGTTACTTGATTTATGGAGGCAAACAAAAAAGACAATATGTTTTGTGACCCATTCAATCCCTGAAGCTGTTTTTCTTTCCACTAAAATTGTAGTTATGTCACCTAGACCAGGTAGAATAACAGATACTATTCAAAGCACTTTACCATTAAAAAGGGATTTAAATATAAGAGATAGCCAAGATTTTATAAAAATAGCACAAAGAGTAAGAGAAGGCCTAAAGTCTGGACACCAAGATGAAGTTCTCTAATTTTATTTACAAATTCTTTTTTGAAGGTAATTTTTTTCCAATATTAACAATTGTCACTGTAATAGGTATTTTTTGGTATTTAATAGCTCTACCTATGAATGCTGAAAAAGTTGAAAGAAAATTTAAAGATTTAAATACAACAGAAAAAATAATTAAATCTTGGAATTTAGAAAAGCCTAAATTACCAACACCTCATCAGATAGTCAAAGAAATCGTAAATACGGTTTTTTATAAGAAGATTACATCTAAACGTTCATTAGTATATCATGGTTGGATTACGCTAGAAGCTACTTTAGCAGGATTCTTCCTTGGTACTGCGCTTGGTATTTTGCTTGCATTAGGGATAGTACACAATAAGGCTATGGATTTAAGCGTTATGCCTTGGGTTATAGCAAGTCAAACCGTTCCTATTTTAGCAATTGCACCAATGATTATTGTTGTTATGAATTCAGTAGGAATAACTGGGCTACTACCAAAAGCAATAATTTCAATGTATTTATCTTTTTTCCCGGTTGTAGTTGGAATGGTGAAAGGATTAAGATCACCAGATCAAATGCAAATCGACCAAATGAAAACATGGTCAGCTAGCTCAAATCAGCTGCTATGGAAACTTCGATTTCCTTCTTCGGTTCCTTATTTGTTTGCCTCTTTGAAAGTTGGTATTGCTGCTTCTTTAGTTGGGGCTATTGTAGGTGAACTTCCATCTGGAGCAATAGCAGGATTAGGTGCGCGAATGCTTGCTGGTACTTATTATGGCCAAACTATAATGATATGGAGTGCTTTATTTACTGCCGCATTTTTAGCTGCTTCATTAGTTATTACAATAAATATTGTCCAAAATTTTACGCTCAAAAAAATGGCTATAATTACATGAATATATATATTTTTTCATTTTTTGGTATTTGGTTTATTGGTTGGTTTTTAAATTCAATACTTTCAAAAAAAAATAATTCAAATTTTATAAGATTCTTTGTTCCAACTATTTTTGGTATAGTTTTTTTATTGATGTGGGAATTTTTAGTTTTAGGGTTAAGTATAAATCCTGTTCTTTTACCTGCTCCTACTGCAATAGGTTCAAAATTTATTGTAGAAATACCAACCCTATGGATAGATTTCACACAAACTCTAATCAAAGGAGCACTATCTGGTTATATACTTGGATGTGGGGCAGCTTTTTTGACTGCTGTTTTTATAAATAAATTTGATTTTCTTAAGAGAGGACTTCTTCCCTTAGGAAATTTTGTTTCAGCTCTGCCAATTGTTGGTATGGCGCCGATTTTTGTGATGTGGTTTGGGTTTGATTGGGAGTCTAAGTGTGCAGTTGTTGTTATGATGGTTTTTTTTCCTATGCTTGTTAATACGGTTCAAGGTTTAAGTATTATAGATAAGAGTAGGCAGGATTTAATGACAACTTATGGTGCTTCATATTTTCAAACCCTTTTAAAATTAAGATTACCATCTGCTTTACCTTTTATTTTTAATGGCTTGAAAATATGTTCTACTCTTGCATTAATTGGAGCAATTGTAGCTGAATTCTTTGGTTCCCCAATTAAGGGAATGGGTTTTCGTATATCCTCGGAAGTAGGAAGGTTTGCATTAGACATGGTTTGGGCAGAAATTTTTGTTGCAGCTTTAGCTGGCTGTCTATTTTACGGCTTTATAGCATTAATGGAAAAACAATTTACTTTTTGGCATCCAAGCCAACAAAAATAAAAATTGCCAAGATTTGAAATATGATTAAAATCAGAGTCAGAAAAGAGAGGAGATTAATATGAAGAAATTAATATCATTAATTGTGATAATGTTTACTGCGGTGGTCAGTACAGCATTTGCCGCTGATAAAGTGACTATCCAATTAAAATGGGTAACTCAAGCTCAATTTGCTGGATACTATGTAGCAAAAGATAAGGGATTTTATGATGCGGAAGGTTTAGATGTTACAATTAAACCTGGTGGTCCCGATATAGCACCAGCTCAAGTTTTAGCAGGTGGTGGTGCTGATGTAATGGTTGATTGGATGCCTTCTGCTCTAGCAGCAAGAGAAAAAGGTTTACCATTAGTAAATATTGCACAACCTTTTAAAAGTTCTGGAATGATGCTTACGTGTAGAAAAGATATGGGCGTAAATAGCACTGATGATCTAAAAGGAAAGACTCTTGGAGTTTGGTTTTATGGAAATGAGTACCCATTTCTAAGTTGGATGAGTAGACTTGGTCTAGCAACTGACGGAAGTGCGGACGGAGTTACAGTGCTAAAACAAGGTTGGGGTGTTGAACCTCTCACAGAAGGTCAGGCTGCTTGTGTTTCTACTATGTCATATAATGAATATTGGGTTGTAAGAGATGCAGGTTATTCCCCAGAGCAACTTACAGTTTTTAAGTATCAAACTGAAGGTGCTTCTACATTGGAAGACGGTTTATATGTTTTGGAGAAAAATCTAGGCGATTCTAGCTTTAAAGATAAGATGGTTCGTTTTGTACGTGCTTCAATGAAAGGCTGGAAATATGCAGAGGCTAACCCAAAAGAGGCAGCATCAATAATATTAGATAATGATGATGCAGGTGTTCAAACTGAAAAGCATCAAGTAAGAATGATGGGAGAGATTGCAAAATTGACAGCTGGTTCTAATGGAGCACTTGATCCTGCGGATTATCAAAGAACTGTTAAAGTTTTAATGTCAGGAGCTTCTGATCCAGTCATTACAAAAGAACCTTCAGGTGCTTGGACACATGATATTACAAATGCAGCTTTAAATTAAATTTTAAACTAATAGTGGGAGCACATTATAATGTGCTCCTGCAATTTTTAACAAATTAGAGCTTTTTATATTAATTAGTTATAATTTTTATTGACACTATGTCCTAAAAGTTACATTGAGCATTTAAATAATTAATATTAATTTATTTAAATGGGAAAAATTAATTGGGACTTCTATTATCTTTTTCAGCCCTAATAGTTTCTACTATCTTTCTTCAACTTGGTAATGGGGCAATTGCTCCCCTCGACGCTTTAGCTGGAATAAATGCTTCTTTTACTACCACTGAGATAGGTTTACTTGGTTCTTCCCACTTTTTAGGGTTTTTATTTGGTTGTTGGGTAACTCCACTTCTTATGGGACAAATAGGTCATATTCGGACCTTTACAGTTTTGGCATCGATAGGAGTAATAGGTTGTTTACTACATCCAATTATTGTTGATCCATATTTTTGGAGTGTTTTAAGAATTGGAAATGGTATTACAATTGCGGGTTGTTTTACAGTAATAGAGGCATGGCTTAACTCTAAAGTAGATAGACAGTCTAGAGGATCAGTTTTTGGAGTTTATAGATTAGCTGATTTAGGTTCTCAAATGATAGCCCAATTTATAATTGGTTTTTTAGATCCATCCTCTTTTATAAGTTATAATTTAATAGCTGTTTTTTTCTGCCTTTGTTTATTCCCACTAACTTTGACAACAAGAGTTGTTCCAGATATACCAAAGTCGCCAAGATTAAGAGTTTTATCTTCATTTAAGCTTTCCCCACTAGCTTTTTCAGCTGTAGTAGTTGCCGGTTTAACGGGATCTTCAATAAGAATGGTAGCACCTGTTTATGGAAATGCAATTGGTTTAATTAAAGAAGAAATAGCTATTCTGATGACAGTTTTTTTATTTGGAGGATTAATTGCTCAACTTCCCGTTGGACGATTAGCTGATTTATTTGATAGAAGATGGGTGCTCATCATTTTATCACTTTTTGCTGCTACTATTTCTATTATTTTATCTTTGATTGCATCTCAGTACGTCCTTTATATTTACCTATGCTCTTTTTTATTTGGCTTTGCTACATTTCCAATTTTTTCGGTAGCTGCTGCTCATGCAAACGATTTTGCTGAGCAAGATAAATATGTGGATTTGGCAGCCTCCTTGATTTTTATTTTTGGCTTGGGCTCAATTGTTAGTCCTTTATTAAGTTCTACTTTAATAGATTATCTTGGTCCTGCTTCATTATTCATTTTTCTTTCTTTAGTACATATTTTGCTTTCTATTATTGGTGGAATAAGAATGATGGCGAGACCATCCGTTACAGATAAAACGCCTTATATGTATTTACCTAGAACTTCATTAATTTTTGGAAAATTTTTAAACCCATCAAAAAAAGAAAGTGACAAAAATTAATTTTTTTGGTTGTGACTAAATTAAGTCCATAATATCTTTTAAAAATAAAATTTTTTTGTGAGAGAAATTGAATACTAAAAATAATTCAAATAATATGCTAATTGGTCCTAATCTCGAAGATAAAACATTAGTTTCAAGCGTAACGGGAAAGGATCATCTTGGGCAGATAAATGAAATTAATGTAATTGAAGAAAGACCTCTTTCTATCTATCTTAATTCTCAAGAAATAGTTACGGCTATGACTATTGGTGATCATCCAAAATATTTAGCACTAGGTTTTTTAAAAAATCAAAAATTAATTAAAGAAGATGAAAAGATTACTGGGATTGATTTTGATGATGAAACGAGAACCGTAGTAGTCAGAACAGAAAATGAAAGTAATTATGAACAAAAAATAAAGAAAAAAATTAGAACCAGTGGTTGTGCTGTTGGTACAGTCTTTGGGGATATGATGGAAAGTGTTGAAGAAATAATATTACCAGAAAGTAAAATTAAAATCTCCTGGTTATATGATTTGGCAAAAGAAATAAGTCAGATAAATAGTCTTTATTTAGAAGTGGGAGCAATTCATGGTACTGTTCTTTGTTTAGAAAATAAACCTTTAATATATATGGAAGATGTTGGAAGACATAATGCTGTGGATAAAGTTGCGGGATGGTTATTTAGTACAAAAACTAACCCAGAAGACAAAATTTTATATACAACTGGGCGATTAACTTCCGAAATGGTAGTTAAGTGTGCTAATATGGGAATTCCTACATTAGTATCTAGATCTGGATTTACGGCGTGGGGAGTGGAGTTAGCAAAATTAACTAATATGACCTTGATTGGCAGGTTAAGAGGAAAAAGATTTGTTTGTTTAAGTGGAGAAAATCGTCTCATTTATGACGCTATATAAGTTCTAAAGATTAATTCAACCTTGGAAAAAAATGACTGATATTCCTGGAATAATATTAGCTGGTGGGCTTTCTCGAAGAATGGGTGGTGGTGATAAGGGTTTACTTCAGTTAGGTGAAAAAAGTCTTATTCAAAGGGTTATTGACAAAATATCACCACAAGTAAGTTCTTTAGCCATAAATATTAATGGAGACAGTTCTAGATTTCCAAATTATGAACTTCCAATTATTCCGGATAGTATGAAAGGTTATTTAGGACCACTTTCAGGTATATTAGCAGGAATGGAATGGGCATTCAAAAATGAATATAAATATATAGCGACTGTAGCTGCAGATACTCCTTTTTTACCTGATAATTTTATCAATAGATTACATGCAATGGTTAGAGATAAAAAACTAAATATTGGAATTGCTGCATCAAGAATAATGAATAGTGATAATATTTTTAGACATCCTACATTTGGTATATGGGAAGTAGATCTTAAGGACGATTTAAGAAAGGGCTTAGCAAATGATACACGAAAAATAATGTCGTGGGCTAAGAAATTTAAATGTGATTATTGTTTTTTTGATATTGATAACGAAATGACTGATCCATTTTTTAATATAAATACTCCAGATGATTTAGAAAAAGCAAAATACAGATTAGAAAAAGGTATTTTATGAAATATAAAAATGTTTTTGGAATAGTTGGTTGGAAGAACTCTGGGAAAACAACCCTAGTTGAAAATTTAGTTAAGAACATAACTGATCAAGGATATAAAGTATCAACTATAAAACATGCTCATCATTCTTTTGATATTGATCATGAAGGAACAGATAGTTTTAGACATCGAAAGGCAGGAGCAAAAGAGGTATTACTAGCATCAAGAAAAAGGTGGGCACTTATTCATGAGTTAATGGATGAACCTGAAAAAGATTTTGATTTCCTAGTTAATAGAATAGCTCCAACTGATTTGATTTTAGTTGAGGGTTTTAAAGCAGAGGTGCATAATAAAATTGAAGTGATTAGGGAAGAGAATAAGAAAACACCCATACATATGTCTGATGAAAATGTATTAGCAATTGCTGCAGATTATAAAATTTCAGATGTTTCATTACCCATTTTTCATCTTGATGAAATTTCAAAAATAGCAAATTTTATTCTAAAAAAAGTTGGTTTAAAATGAGTAAGAATAGTAAAATTAAAGATGATTGCTTTGCCTTACCCAAAGGGATTAATTGGTGCCCTGTTGATACTGCATTAGAAAAATTAAAAAATGGGCTTTCAATCCTACCTGAAGAGAAATTCATACCCTCAGAAAAATCATTAGGCTTCATAATTTCTCAACCAATTTATGCACTTATTTCAAATCCAAACTTTTCAAATTCAGCAGTAGATGGATATGGTTTCAATTGCGAAAATCTGTCAGATGAAAATAGATTTACCCTAATACCTAAAGTAGCTTATGCAGGTACAGATTTCGTTGATATTGTTCCTCATAATTATGCAATAAGGATTATGACAGGAGCAAAGTTACCGAAAGGTGTAAACACGGTTGTATTGAATGAAGACGTAACTTTGAATAACGACCAAATATATTTTAGGGGTAAATTAGAAAAAGGAAGTAATACCAGGT
>CAJWIX010000060.1 GCA_913042175.1 uncultured Flavobacteriales bacterium | reverse complement strand
GCACATTAGGTTATTATTGTTGACATTCTTTTTAAGGTTTTTTCCTGATTTGGTTAAGAAGAATCACGTGTTTATTCTTCAAACTCCATTGTTCAGAGTTAGAAATAAAAAGGAAACTCATTATTGTTACTCCGATGATGAAAAAGAAAGTGCCTTAAAAAAATTAGGTAAAAATCCTGAGATTACTCGATTCAAAGGTTTAGGAGAGATTTCTCCAGATGAATTCAAACATTTTATTGGTGATGATATGCGCCTTGAACCCGTAATTCTCACAAAAGATAAATCAATTGAAGAAATTCTTGAATTTTATATGGGTAAAAACACGCCAGATAGACAGGGTTTTATTATTGATAATCTAAAAGTGGAGGAGGACTACTTTGAAGAAGAAAAGGAACTAACATGAGTGATATAGAAGATAATTTAGATGAAAATATAGATGGAGTAGACGATAATATCATTTCATTATCAGGGATGTATAAGGAATGGTTTTTAGACTACGCATCATACGTTATCTTAGAGAGAGCTGTTCCAGCTATGGAAGATGGTTTTAAGCCTGTTCAGCGTAGGATATTACACTCTATGAAAGAATTAGATGATGGCCGTTACAACAAAGTTGCGAATATCATTGGAAATACAATGAAATATCACCCTCATGGTGATGCTTCAATTGGTGATGCAATTGTACAGATTGGACAAAAAGACCTACTAATTGATTGTCAAGGAAATTGGGGTAACTTATTAACTGGTGATGGTGCAGCGGCTCCAAGATATATAGAAGCAAGAACAACTAAATTTGCGAATCACGTTCTTTACAATTCAAAAACAACCAATTGGTTAAGTTCCTACGATGGAAGAAATAAAGAACCTCAATATTTACCTGTTAAATTCCCTGTTCTTTTAAATCATGGAGCTGAAGGAATTGCAGTTGGTTTAGCATGTAAAATTCTTCCTCACAATTTCATTGAACTTATAGATGCTAGTATTAACGCCTTGAGAGGTAAAAAGGTCGAAATTTTTCCAGATTTCCCCAATGGAGGTCTTGCGGACTTTACTCAATATAATGATGGGTTAAGGGGTGGTAAAGTTAGAGTTAGGGCTGGTATTGAGAAATTAAATAATAAGACGTTAATTATCAATCAGATTCCTTTTGGTACTACAACAGATTCTCTTATTGATTCTATTGTTAAAGCCACTGAAAAGAATAAAATTAAGGTAAAGAAGATTGAAGATAACACCGCAGCTGAGGCAGAAATTTTAATTCATTTACCCTCTGGCGTATCTCCCGATAAGATGATAGATGCATTATATGCATTTACCAATTGTGAAATGTCAATTTCACCCAATGCATGTGTGATTGAAAAAAATAAGCCCGTTTTTATAGGAGTATCGGAAATACTTAAAAAGTCTGCACAGAGAACGGTAGATCTTTTAAAACTAGAACTCGAGATTAAACTTTCCGAGTTAGAGAATCAATGGCATTGGCTTTCCTTAGAACGAATATTCATTGAAAATAGAATCTATAGAGATATAGAAGAGGAGGAAACCTGGGAAGGTGTATTGAATGCAATTAAAAAAGGGTTGAAACCACATATAAAGTCACTTAAGAAAGAAGTTTCAGATGATGATATTGTCAAGTTAACGGAAATTAAAATTAAAAGAATTTCAAAATTCGATAGTGATAAAGCGGATGATAACCTGCTAAAAATTGAAGATAATATTAAAGAAGTAAAACATCATTTAAAAAATCTTATTGAATATGCCATTGCTTATTATAAAGACTTAAAAGATAATTATGCTAAGGGAAAAGAAAGAAAAACAGAAATAAGAGTTTTTGATAATATAGCAGTGAGAAAAGTGGTGGTTTCAAACAAAAAACTTTATGTCAATAAAGATGAAGGTTTTATTGGTTGGACCCTAAGGAGAGATGAATATGTAGAAGATTGTTCAGATATTGATGATATCATTGTTTTCTTTGATAATGGCAAGATGATTGTAACTAAAATTGCCGATAAAAAGTTTGTTGGAAAAGGCATTATACATACTGCTGTATGGAAAAAAGGAGATGAAAGAACAATATATCACTTGATTTATCAAGCTGGAAAAATGGCGCCATCATATATGAAAAGGTTTGCTGTAAGTTCTATTACTAGAGACAGGGAGTACGATTTAGTGGGTAATGCTAAAGATGCCAAGATTCATTATTTTTCAGTTAATCCAAATGGAAGAAGAGAATCAGTGACTATTAAACTTCGACCAAGACCTAAATTAAAGAAATTAAGAATTGATATTGATTTTGCAGATTTAATGATTAAAGGACGTACTGCAAAAGGAAATTTGGTTACCAAAAATTATATTTCTAAAGTGGAACAACGCGATGTTGGTGGATCTACTTTATCAGCAAGGAAAATTTGGTGGGACGAAGTAGTTTCAAGATTAAATAATGAGGGAAGAGGTAAATTACTTGGAAGTTTTAAGGGTGATGACAAAATTCTAACCATTTATTCATCTGGACACTATTTACTTTCAAACTTTGAGCTTTCTAATAAGTTTAGTGATGATTTAGTGCATATTGAGAAATGGCATCCAAAAAGACCTCTAGCATGTGTTTATTGGAATGCCTCAAGAGAATTGTTTTTTGTTAAGAGGTTTTTAATTGAAACCCTAACTAAGAAGTATCCTTTTATAGCAGAAAATGATGGTTTAGCTGTTGTGTCAACAGATTACAAACCAAAAGTAAATGTATCATTTAACAAACGACTGAAAGAAACAAAAGACTTAAATGACAAAGTTTTTGAATTAAATGACATTATAGATGTAAAAGGAGAAAAGGCTCAAGGAAACCAATTAACAAGACTTAAAATTAAAGAAATTACCTTACTTGATGTTGTCGAAGGTGAAGAATGGCCAGAAGAAACTTCAGTTGATGAAGCTATTAATGATTCAACAGAAAATGTAGAAAATAATGAAGTTGCCATTGATGAAGTTGAAGATAAAAATGATAAAAAGTCAAATGAAAATAATGATGCTGAAGTAAGCAAAGAAGGACCTGTAGAAATGGAGTGGGATGTTAATGATGAAAATAATCAAGAACTTGACGACAATGGTCAAATAAAAATATTTTGATAATGAGATTATTTATTTTATTAATTTTTTGTTTACCATTTATTGGGATTTCACAGGATCCTTTATCAGACACAATAAAAAAACTAGATTCATTAGAAACTATAAATAAGGAACAAAACCCTAATTACTTTGGTTTTAATATAACACCCCTAATGTCAGGTATTGTAACTGCTTCTAATGATTACAATGTTAAGGTTGGAGCTGTATATAAGCATAATTTTGGGTATAAAAATTTAAGATTTGGACTTAATTACCTTACTCAAGGGAGTAATTCTTCTTTTGATTATTACGTTCCTTTGCACACATCAGATTCTTCCATTATGTATAGGTATTTTGAGACTAATTACCATCATTATGACATTAGAATTGGTTTTGAAGAATTAAGAGGATATTCAGATACCAGAGTTCATGTTGGAGCTGATGTAATTTTAGGTTTTGGCACACAAAATTCGAATTATTTTCATCGTTTATTTGTGTTAGATTCAGCTAATAGATATTCTAATGTTTCCAATTCATCTGATCAAAATATTAACCAAATACTTCAAACTGAAGGCAGTAGGTCAACATCCTATCTCATAACAGGATTAGATGTGTCATTTGGTATAGATTGGGTTTTGAATGATGATTTTTTATTAACCTTCCAGGTTACGCCACAATTCAATTATTACATATTCAGATCTGAAAATTTAATAGATCCATTTAACGAATATATCCAATACGGTAATTACGCAGATTTTAAGTTAGGTTACTTTGACTTAAATCTAATCTATAAGTTTTAGTCTACTAAAGCTTTTGATTTAGGAGCTGCTTCTAAAATTGTTTTACTTGCTTTTTCTTTAAACTGACTGAAATTTTTATTGAATTGATCAGCTAAATGATAAGCTTTGTTTTCATAAGAAACTTTGTCTTCCCAAGTATTAACTGGATTAAGAACTTCATTAGGAACACCAGGACAATTTACAGGCATTTTCAAGCCAAATACAGGGTGAGTTTGGTAGTTAACGTGGTTTAACTCTCCATTCAATGCAGCTGTAATCATTGCTCTAGTATAGGATAATTTCATTCGAGTACCAACTCCATAAGGTCCACCTGTCCATCCTGTATTTACTAACCATACGTTGACATTAGCACTTTCCATTTTGTTTCCTAACATCTCAGCATATTTTGTTGGATGTAGTGGTAAAAATGGGGCACCAAAACAAGCAGAAAAGGCAGTTACAGGCTCAGTAATTCCTTCTTCTGTTCCAGCTACTTTAGCAGTATATCCAGAGATGAAATGGAACATAGCCTGACCCTTAGTTAATTTAGAAATTGGAGGTAAAACACCAAAAGCATCAGCAGTTAAGAAAAAGATGTTTTTAGGATTATCTCCCTTAGATCCTGGAGCTATATTATTGATAAAGTCAATAGGGTAGCTTACTCTTGTATTTTCTGTAATATCACTTTTGGAAAAATCTACTTCATCAGAGTTTTCTTTAAAAATTACGTTTTCAAGAATAGCTCCGGGTTTAATAGCATTCCAAATGTCAGGTTCTTTTTCAGGGCTTAGGTCAATACATTTTGCATAACAGCCACCTTCAAAATTGAAAATGGTGTTATTAGACCATCCATGCTCATCATCTCCAATTAACATTCTGTTTGGATCTGCTGAAAGTGTTGTTTTTCCAGTTCCAGAAAGTCCAAAAAATATAGCGGTATCACCATCTTGACCAAGATTGGCTGAACAATGCATGGATAGCGTATTTTTTTGGTGCGGTAAAACAAAATTTAAAACAGAAAAAATACCTTTTTTAATTTCTCCTGTGTAACCTGTTCCACCAATTAAAATCATCTTTTTTGTGAAATTGATAATAGCGAAATTTTCTTGTCTCGTTCCATCAGTTTCAGGATCTGCTTTAAATCCTGGTGCATTAATGATATGCCATTCAGGATTAAAATGGGGTAGTTCATCTTGTTTTGGATCTATGAACATATTACTTGCAAACTGATTAGACCATGGAAATTCATTAATAACCCTTAAGTTAAGTTGAAATTCTGGTACTGAACATGCATAGGCATCTCTGACGTAAATATCTTTGTTTTCAAAGTATTTCATCATTTTCTGATAAATACCATCGAAGTTGTTTTGATCAAAAGGAATATTGATATCTCCCCACCAAACAGCACTTTCCGTTAATGTATCTTTGACAATAAATCGATCTTTTGGAGATCTTCCTGTGAATTTTCCGGTATTAATAGCTAAAGCGCCAGAATTTGCCTTACGGCCCATTCTTTTTTCAATTGAGATTTCAG
Source organism: uncultured Flavobacteriales bacterium (assembly GCA_913042175.1). Taxonomy (GTDB): domain Bacteria; phylum Bacteroidota; class Bacteroidia; order Flavobacteriales_D; family Parvicellaceae. The sequence continues at coordinate 9,084 of CAJWIX010000060.1, read as the reverse complement.
TAAGCTTTGATGGTGATAGGTTCCAGTGTACTTTTGAAATATCTTTTAATCCTAGTTCTTTTAGATTGTCAGTACTAGGAGGAGTACCCATAATTTCCATAAATTGGTTTTAAAAACTAAGGCAAATTTAAACATTGGTGAACTGAAATGAGGATTTTATAATTTTAAATATTCACAAAATTTCAAGATTTAAACAAATTTCATTTCATTTATGTAGTATTTACTAAAATGTTGTTTTAATACATGAATAAACCTAAATCTTTTAGAACAGAAGTAAATGTTGAAAAAGTCAGGCCATTAATAGATTATGATACACCAGTCTTGTCTGTTGGTTCTTGTTTTGCTTTTGAATTATATAAAAAAATAACTCTTGGTGGATTTAAATCTATGCACCCTGGTGGAATGATATATAATCCCATTTCATTAAAAACACATTTAAATAATGCTGTAATGGGCCATAACTATAATGAGAAAGATATTGTTTCCCATGATGATATTTTCTTTAGTTGGAATCACAGTGGTAAAAACTACCATGCTAATAGTATTGATCTATTGCTACAAAAACTTAACAAGGAAAATAATGAGATTAAAGAATTTATTGATCAAAAACCAGTAATCATTGTAACTTTTGGTACGGCAATTATTTATGAACTTAAATCTACCGGACAAATTGTAGCAAATTGTCATAAACAAAGTCAATCATCTTTTCATAAAAGAATGTTAGAGGTTGATGAGATTGTTACTTATTGGACAGATATGATTCAAAAAATTGAGGCTAATTTTATATTTACAGTAAGCCCAGTTAGACATTTAAAAGATGGTTTTATTGAGAATAACAGAAGTAAATCAAAATTAATCCTAGCTGTTCATCAAATCATTAGAAATCAGAGTAAAAAGTGTTTTTATTTCCCTAGTTATGAAATCTTAATGGATGAATTAAGAGATTATAGGTTTTATTCCTCAGATTGGATTCATCCTAATAAAGAAGCAGTCAATTACATTTGGGATAAATTTGCAGATACTTTTTTTGATCAGCCAACCAAAGAGGTATTAATGGAAGTGGGGAAGCTTAGAAAAACTTTAAATCATAAACCTATGTTTGAGGTAAACCTTTCATTTTATGAAAAATTGAAGAATGACATTCAAAAAATTAGCCAAAAAACTTCTCTTTATAACTGGAAAGATGAATTAAACCAGATTGATGTAATTTTAGCTAAGAAAATTTAAGTTAAAATCATTTAAACTATTCAAAACACAATAAGCCTCCTCTTGCCAAGATTCTTTTGGTGTGTTTATTTCAGGAATTACAATTGTTCTCATTTGTGCATTTAGTCCAGCTTTCATTCCAACCATAGAATCCTCAAGAACTAAACAGTTCATTGGTTCAACTCCTAATTTATTTGAAGTAGTTAGAAAAACTTGAGGATCTGGTTTTCCTTTTTTTTCAAATTCAGCAGAGTGTATGACATCAAAATAATTTTTGATTTTAAGTGTGTTTAAAACAGTTTCAATGAGAATTATTGGTGAAGATGATGCTAGAGCTATTGGAATATTGTTTTTTTTAAGTGTATTTAAAACCAACTCAACACCAGGTAATGCCTTACCATGTGTTTGGATGAAATTAATCATTCTTTGGGTGATGTCATCTACAACAAACCCTTTAGTTGGAGATTTCCAGTTTAGTTTTTCATGCCAATACGAAACAACCTCATCTATTCGCATCCCTTTTGTAGATGAACACATTTCATCTGTAAATTCATAACCTATTGAAGCAAATGAGGCTATTTCAGCTTTTCGCCATAGAGGTTCTGAATCTATGATTAGACCATCCATGTCAAAAATAACAGCTTTTATTTTTCTTGTCATTAGCCTAAGAAAGGATATCTATAATCCTTAACAGGTACTAGAGCTTCTTTTATTGTTCTTGGAGAAACCCATCTTAGTAAGTTCAAATATGAACCAGCTTTATCATTTGTTCCTGACCCTCTGGCACCACCAAATGGTTGTTGTCCAACTACTGCTCCTGTTGGCTTGTCATTTAAGTAAAAATTTCCTGCCGCATTTTCTAACTTTTTCATGGCTAATTGCAGAGCATAGCGATCTTGACTGTATACTGCGCCTGTTAGAGCATATTCTGAAGTTTGATCCACTAAATCTAATATAGACTCAAAATCATTGTCATCGTAAGTATAAACAGTTACAACAGGGCCAAAAATTTCTTCACACATGGTTTTAAACTTAGGATTATTGGTTGTCACTACAGTTGGTTCAATAAAGTAACCCTTGTTTTTATCGTAATTTCCTCCTGCTACAACCTGAGCGTCATCAGATTTATTTATATAATCGATGTAACCTGCAATTCTATCAAACGCTTGTTCAGAAATTACAGCATTGATAAAATTACTAGGATCACCAGTTGTACCCATCTTAAATGAATTTACATCCTCAACCACTTTATTTAAGATAGCTTCTGAAATTGATTTAGGTAAGTATACTCTTGATGCAGCTGAGCACTTTTGTCCTTGAAATTCAAAAGCTCCTCTAGAAATTCCTGCTGCAACAGCCATTGGGTCGGCTGATGGATGAGCAACAATAAAGTCTTTACCACCAGTTTCTCCCACAATTCTTGGATAAGATTTGTATTTATCTATGTTGTTTCCAATGATTTTCCATAGATTTTTGAATACTGCTGTTGAACCAGTGAAGTGTAAGCCAGCAAAATCTGGGTGGTTAAAAACAACTTCTCCAGCTTCAGGACCGTCAGCTACAACCATGTTTACAACACCATCAGGAAGACCAGCTTCTTTAAATAACTTCATAATAACTTGTGCAGAATACATTTGTGTTTCAGCAGGCTTCCATACAACTACATTTCCCATCATTGCTGGAGCAGCACATAAATTAGCAGCAATTGCTGTAAAATTAAATGGAGTAATGGCAAAAATAAAACCTTCTAAAGGCCTGTATTCTAGTCTGTTAAGAATGCCTTCAGCAGACTCAGGCTGTTCAGCATAAATTTGTTGCATATAAGCCACATTAAATCTTAGGAAGTCTATTAATTCACAGGCTGCATCAATTTCTGCTTGAAATACATTTTTAGATTGCCCCAACATTGTAGCGGCATTCATTTCATCTCTGTATGGTCCAGCAAGTAAATCAGCAGCTTTTAAAAATATAGTTGCTCTATTTTCCCAAGGTAAGTTTGCCCATTGTTCTCTTGCAGCAAGTGCTGCTTCAATAGCATCTTCTACATGGGACTTGTTACCCATACTAAAATGACCTAACACATGTTGGTGATCATGTGGAGGATTTATTGGTAATTTATCATCAGTAGTTACTTCATTTCCTCCAATATATAATGGAACATGAATAGGACTTTGATTGTACATTTCCTTGTACTTACCTAATAAACTTTCTCTTTGAGGTGAACCAGGTTCGTAGCTGTTAATTGGTTCGTTTTCAGGAAACGGCATTTGGTAAATTCCTTTGGGCATGGGTGTTTTTTTTTAATTTGGTTGCTAATTTATAATTTATCTCTTTACATATATGATGTTATGTTTTAAAATGAATTATTTTTAGATTAACATGTATTCACCACATTTAGCCAATACAACAAATCATCCATTTGGAATAGCTGTAAAAAGTGCTGATGGTATTTATATCATAGATGAAAATAATCATCGATATATAGATTTAATCTCTGGTATTGCTGTTTCAAATTTAGGTCATCAACATCCTCACATAATTGAGTCTTTAAATTCCCAACTTGAAAAACACCTTCACGTTATGGTTTTTGGTGAATACAGTCAAGATATTCAAAATAAATTAGCTGAATCATTAACTAATTTATTACCAAGTTCATTAGACTGTTTATATGTAGTGAATTCTGGAACTGAAGCTAATGAGGCTGCTCTAAAATTAGCCAAACGAGCTACTGGAAAGACAAGATTAATTTCTTTTAAAGGTGCATACCATGGCTCTACACATGGTTCTTTAAGTGTTTCAGGAAATGAACATAAAAAGTATGCATTTAGACCATTACTTCCAGATGTAGTTCAATTACCTTTCAATGACATAGATTCACTTGATTTTATAGATCATAGGGTGGCTGCTGTTATCATTGAGCCTATTCAAGGAGATGCAGGGGTTAGGATTCCATCTGTAGAGTTTATGCAAAAGTTGAGAAAGATTTGTAATGATCATTGTATCTTACTTATTGCAGATGAAATACAAACAGGTTTTGGAAGAACTGGTAAATTATTTGCCTTTGAACATTTTGGCATTGTTCCTGATATAATGACCATTGGGAAAGCATTTGGTGGAGGGATGCCTATCGGAGGTTTAGTCACAAGCCAGAAGTTAATGTCTCTATTTACGCATAATCCAACATTAGGTCATATCACTACATTTGGTGGTCACCCTATGAGTTGTGCAGGGGCTCTAGCAGGAATAGAAATATTACAGAAAGAAAATTTAATAGCACGAGTAGAGTCTAAAGGGATATTATTTGAAAAATTACTAGACCATCCATTAATCAAAGAAATAAGAAGAAAAGGGTTGTTTTTTGCTATAGAAATGGAAAACGCGGATATGGTTCAAAAAGTAGTAGAAGGTTGTAAAGAAAAAGGATTGCTTAGTTTTTGGTTCTTATCCTGTCCTGAAAGTTTTAGAATAGCTCCACCTTTAATAATTACCGAAGAACAGATTACTTTGTCATGTGAAATTATTAATGAAGTAATGGATGAATTATCCTAAAAGTTGATGACAACAATTTATCAAGGCATCTAAGTTCTCTTTTTGGTTAAATACGTTTATAGATACCCTTACATAACTTCCTCTAAGTGAGACATATATGTTTTTATTTTCCAGTTGAATTTTAACAGTTTCTGGATTTATATCATTAGGTAATTTCAATGAGAATAGGTGAGGGTAGAAATAGTTTTCGTCTTCAAATTCCACTCCCATGGGATTTAATGATTCTTTTAAATAATTAGCAAGCATTTGACAATAAGCTTGAATGTTACTGGTACCCCATTGATTAATTTGATTTAGACCTTCAAGTAAAATAGGAGATAACATAAAATTACTGGTTTGCCCTACATTATATCTCGCAGAACCAGGTTTATAATTGGTGTCATAATCTGTTATACTACTAAAATTCATGGCGTTTGATCTGTTCATCCAAGATTCTTCTATTGGATTTCCATCATGAAAATCTTCTGAGAAATATCCAATAGCCATAGAGTAGGGACCGAACAGCCATTTGTATGCAGCACATATTAGAACATCAATATTTAATTCCTTGACATTAATTGGTGCTGCACCAACAATTTGAGTTCCATCAGCTATTAATTTAGCGTTATGTTTTCGGCATTTTTCTCCAATTTCTTTGATGTTTAGCTTTGTTCCATTCATCCAATGAATTATGGATAACAACACTACATCAGTTGAGTCATCAATTGAATCCAAAATATGGTTGTTCCAATTTTGTGCAGTCTTGTCTCCCCGTTCTATAACTAAAATTTCAGCTTTATTAGAAATGGCCCATTTTTCTAATGCAAAATATCCACTAGGAAATTCGTTTTCTATGGTAATAGCTTTGCCGCCATGAGATTTAATGTTGTTTAATGCAGAAGCAAAACCATAAGAAGTAGATGGAAATAAAGCTGTATTCTGAGCCCTACACCCAATTATTTGAGAAAAAGATTTGCAAATATTTGCTGTAATTTCAAAAAAATCGTTTGGTTTATAATGGTAAGGATTTCTTTCTTTTTCTAAACTGTCTAATAGCGCCTTTTCAGCAGACTTCAATAATGGAGCTTTGTAAGCACAGTTTAAATAATGTATGTCATTGTTAAGTTGAAAAAGGTGTTTTTGACATTTAAGCATATTCATGTGATAAAACTAATAATTATGTGATTCATTCTAAGAACTAGAAATTTAACATATGATAAAAAAAGACATTAATTTTCATCTAGTTGTAATTCATATTAAATTCTCTTCATATTTTTTTAATCAATTACTTGCAGAATTTTAAAAATTAATTAATTTAGTGTATATTATACAATAACTATTAACTCTTACTTTTTATTATGAAAAAAATTTACTTAACACTTTTTCTAGCTTTACCAATGGTTTTTTCTGCACAGAGTGTAGAAGGTACATGGAAGCTAGCTCAGCAAGCTGGTGCTTTAGCTGTTGGGCCTAATCAAGGTGATGGTTCCTGGTGGTCTAATTCTGCCAATGACCTTACTGTTAGAGATTGTTTTTTTGACGATTCTATTACTTTCGATGCCAATGGAAACATGATGCATTACATGGATGGAAACACATGGGTTGAACAATGGCAAACTGGATCTCCTGAAGCTTGTGGTGCTCCTGTTGCTCCTCATGATGGTTCTGGAACATATACTTATACATTCACCAATAACCAATTAACGGTTAACGGTTTAGGTGCTCATATTGGTCTGCCAAAAGCCATAAATGGTGGTGAATTAACCGATCCTGCTAATGCTGTTAGCTCCATTACATATGATATTTCATTTGGAGCAAATGGTGAAATGATAGCTGATATCCAAAGTGCTGGTGGTGGAACAGGTTGGTGGAGATTTATCTATCAACAAACTAATGCTGCACCTCCACCTCCGTCTCCAACTCATGATGTGACTTTTGTTGTTGCTACTGATACATTAGTAGCAAGTGGTGCTACAGTTTCTGCTGATGGTATATATATTGGTGGTGGATTTGTTGGAGGTCATGATGCCTTAGCTCTTTCTGATGCTGATGGAGATGGTGTTTGGGAAGGAACAATGACTTTAGATGCTGGTGGTGGTCACTTCACTATTTTAAATGGAAATTGTAATGATTGGTCTTGTAAAGAAGATATTGCAGGTCAATCATGTGCTGATCCAGCTAACTGGAATGATAGAAATAACTTACTTGGCGGTTTCACTCAGGATACTACATTATATCTTCAGTTTGGTTCTTGTAGTGGTGGTCCTGCATCAACTTATGATGTAACATTTGTAGTTCATACTGATTCTCTAGTTGCTAGTGGTGGTACAGTTTCTGCTGATGGAATTTACATTGGTGGTGGATTTGTTGGAGGACATGATGCTCTTCCCTTGACTGATGCTGATGGAGATGGGGTATGGGAAGGTAGTATGAATTTACCTGCTACAGGTGGTCACTTTACTATCCTTAATGGAAACTGTGGTGATTGGTCTTGTAAAGAAGACATTGCAGGTCAATCATGTGCTGATCCAGCAAACTGGAATGACAGAAACAACTTATTGGGTGGATTTACTCAAGATATAACAATTGTTTTAGAATATGGTTCATGTACTACACCTGCTGGTGGAGGTACTGGTATTGTAGATAACAACAATAGCTATCTCAATGTTTATCCAAACCCTTCTAGCGATGTTGTTAATTTAAATTCTTCATCTACTATTTCTTCATACACAGTATATAATATGATAGGAAATAGAGTGCTTTCTGCAAATGTGAATTCAGACAAAACAGTTATTGATATTTCATCTTTAACTAAAGGTGTTTATATCATTGAGGTAAATCAAAAAGGTAAATTCACAAATAAGAGAGTTGTGAAAAAGTAAAGTTTAGTTTTGATTTGTTTATAAATGTAAAAGCCCACATTAGTGGGCTTTTTTAGTTTTTAATATTTAGTCTTGAAAAAGACCTTACAAAAATATTATATCACTTCGTCTTCAGCAAAATGAAATTCACCTTCTATCTGTGCATTTTCATCTGAATCTGATCCATGGACAGCGTTTCTACCTTTCGACTCAGCATATTTTTTTCTGATAGTACCCTCAGCCGCTTCAGCAGGGTCAGTTGCACCAATCAGGGCTCTAAAATCTTCTACAGCATTGTTTTTTTCAAGTATAGCAGCGACAATAGGTCCAGAAGACATATATTCAACAAGTTCACCGTAAAATGGTCTTTCCGCATGAACTGCGTAGAAAGCTTTAGCTCTTTCTTCTGAAAGTTTTGTGTATTTCATTGCTTTGATAGAAAATCCTGCATCTGAAATCATCTGTAGTATATTCCCAATGTTACCAGACTCAACAGCATCTGGTTTAATCATGGTAAAAGTTCTGTTTCCTGACATTAGTTTTGGTTAAAGGTTTTAAAATTGCTGCAAATATAGTTGTTTGCATATCAATAGCAATTTATAGTAAATATGAATTTTTCCAATTAATACTAATGCTTGATAAACTTCTTACCATCTAAGACCATTACGGTTAATCCGTCATCATCAATGTATGGATCGCTATCTATTTTGAATTTTTTGGAGAATCCAAGTGTTTTAAATTTGATGGTATTGTCTTTTATGATAACTCTGGTTTCATTTTCATACAACCTAACTCTTTTAATCTTTCCAAATCCATCTTTCCATATCTCTAATGAGAATTTTTCAGATCCCCATGATCCTAGAAATACATTGTTGTCATCAATTATAGGTTTTGTACACGAGAAAAAGAATATTACTATTGCTGAAATTGTAAAAAATCGGTAAATTGTTTTCATGATTATTGTTTTCAAATTTATATTCAAAAACAATGCCATATTGTATTTTAGCTATTTACACTCTCTTTACTTTCTTTCTTTTCATTGGTTCTAAATACGATATTCTCATCAAAGGAATCAATTAAAACTTCATCTCCTTTTTGAATATCCCCTTTAAGCAATTCTTTGGATAATCCATTAAGTATTTCTTTCTGTACTAACCTTTTTATAGGTCTAGCACCATACTGTGGCTCAAAACCTTTTTTAGCAAGGTATTCAATAGCATAATCTGTGATATCTAGTTTAATTCCTTTCTCTTCTAATAATTGATTGAGTTGCTTTAATTGAATTTTCACAATTTGTTGAATGGCCGATTTTTCAAGTGGATTGAACACAATGGTTTCATCAATACGGTTTAGAAACTCAGGTCTGAAGTGGTTTTTCAATTCGTTCATAACCAGGGCCTTTATCTTAGAATAGTTTAAATCACTTTCTTCATTATTATACAGTTCATTAATATGGTGAGCGCCCATATTTGATGTCATAATGATAATC
>CAJWIX010000059.1 GCA_913042175.1 uncultured Flavobacteriales bacterium | reverse complement strand
TTCTGGATACAAATCACTTCCAGATTGTCCTAATTCAATACGGCTATTTACAGTTAAAGGTGCACAGAAATTATCTCCCTGCTCATTTCACAAGAATATACATATCGATCCATTTTCAGGTAAACGTGTAAGTGGAAATTGTTGTGATCCATTTGATATGCATAAGAAAACTTTTTTTGTTTTACCACCTGCACAAGAATGGTATTTTAAGAAAGCTCACCCAAATTATGAAACTATTCCACCTTTTAGAGAAGGTTGTAAAGAGGATAGTGATATAAATCTAATGGAATTTATTTATCCAGTAGAAAACATAAGCATAATTATTCCAAAGAACTTAGATGGGTCTATTGGTGAAATTGTATTTGAATTAAAGCATAGACATTCCAATCATACTGTCTATTGGCACATTGATGATGAATATGTTGGAGAAACAAAATTTGTTCATGAACTTTCTAGAATAATGACTGAAGGTGAACATTTAGTAACTGCGGTTGATGCTGATGGAAATAGAATTCAACAAAAATTCTCAATTATTTCAAATGAAAATTAATTAAATCAAGAAATTTTCATGGGTAATTCCATAAGAAGTAATTTCGTTGACTTTTCAGCTTTGAATGTTATTTGATCCGTATTCCAAATGCCAAAACCATCTCTTTTTTCGAGAGTTTGATTTTCTATTGTGAGTTGCCCTTCTATGACAAAAAGATACACTCCATTTTCTGACAAATTAAGTGTGTATTTTTCTTCTGTTGCAACATCATATTCACCTATGTTAAACCAAGCTTGTTGATGTATCCACACACCATTATCTTCACTTGATGGGGAAAGGACTTGATATAAACTGTTTTTCTTGGCAAGTTGTCTTATTGCTATTTGATCATATCTAGGAGTAACGTTTCTTTTGTTGGGAAAAAGCCAAATTTGAAGCAATTTGCAATGGGTTCCTTTGTTTGCATTGAATTCGCTATGAGTAATACCAGTGCCAGCACTCATTACTTGAATATCTCCGTTTTTAATAATGGTGCCATTTCCCATGTTATCTTTATGTTCTAAATCACCTTCAAGAGGAATAGTAATAATTTCCATATTGTCATGAGGATGAGTTGGAAAACCCATTGCTGGGGCAATAGTGTCATCATTTAGTACTCTTAGCACGCCAAAATGCATTCGCTCTGGGTTATAATAATTAGCAAAACTAAAAGAGTGATTAGCTTGTAACCATCCGTGATTAGCATGACCACGAGTGTTAGCTTTATGTAGAACGGTATTCATAGTTTTAGATTCATTATTGGGCAAGTGATTGAACCCTACTTGTTCCATCATTTTATCATAAGTAGAAATGGTAATGGGTTTTTTAGCTTTTAGAATAGAAGGTATAGTAACTCCAATAGCACTTAATGCCATAGACTTTTTTAAAAAATCTTTTCTTTTCATACTCTAAAATTAGCCAACAATTATTAATTCGAGGTTAATTTAGATTAAGAAATCAGAATTTACTTTATCTGTTCAACACAATCGTTTTATTCAAGTAATTTATACCATCAGAAATTTGAATAAAGTAAGTTCCATTGTACAGGGTTTCGGTACTAAAGTAAGTGATGGTACTTCCAGCATGAATTGTTTTTTGTTTGATTAATTTTCCCTGGTTATCCAATAATTTTACAGAATAAGAAGTAGTATTAAGTGATCCTATTTGTATGGCAATAAGGTCTGAAGTTGGGTTTGGAAATACAGTAACTTGAGAGGCGTTAAATTCACTTACAGTTGAAATGTTGTTGTAGATGGTAGTGGGTTCAGAAATGTTATTGACAGAGGCATTGGCATAAACACCATAAAATGTTGGTCCAACAGCATATGGATAAGCAGAATTCCAGTTTTCATCAACAGTACAAAAGTAGGCATAGGTGCCATTTGGGTAATCCGGTGTAATACAAAACCGACCATTGTGATCATCTAAGTAATCGGAATTATTATTTGAAATATATTCGTAATCTTCTTTAAAATAACCTAGAAAATAAGTGTTGTTTACTGGTGGTCCATTAACTCTTGATGTCATGTTTTTTAGTTGATAACTTGATTTTATTCTTGTTATTCCTCCAGTTCCATCAGTGTTTTTGTATCCATAAGCTCCGTAAATAGGATATCCATCATAGGCAAAGCCTAAGATTGGTGAATGTTGTGTACTATCAATAACATAGAGTCCATCAGCATCATATAAATTGCATATTGAAGAAAGAACACTTAAATCAAGTTTGAATGCAGAAGGGTTCTGATGATGGTGGTAAGCTCCCATTGCTGGATGACCCTTAGAGCAATCAAATCCATCCATTTCGGCAGGAATAGCGTCCCTGTTCCAGTCCATCACAGCAGAGAATCCACCAGGACATGGAGGGTTTCCTGGTCCTCCACATAGCGCATTAGTTGTTGGGTTCCACGCTACACCATCTCGATAATCGAACAATGCTGTTCCATTTATAAAAACACCAATATTACCCATTGTAGTATATGAAGGCGCACCTGTATTTTGTTGAGGATTTAAAGGAAATTTATAAATGGCGTTTTGGTTTTGAGCTATTGATGGATTCCCATCTAAAAATGGACCTGTGGTGTATGCAGGTATTCCAGTAGCTGTTACATAAACATAATCTGATGAATATTCTACTTGCTGGCAGTTTACTAAAATGTTATTTGATATTGGAGTGTTATTTCCTTGAACATAGTAAGTGCCTGTAGTCGTAGTGTTTTGAAGCCATGAAGTTATGGCTGGGTTTTGTTGTCCAATACAAAAGTTAATTGAAAATAATAGTGTGCTAAAAAAATATGTTAGCTTCATAATTGTTGCTAATTAGTTGGGGTAATGATGTTTTTTGTTGAAAATAAAGCTGGTATCGTTTAATGTATGTAGAAAAGATACTAATTCTACTCGCTCATTTTTAGATAAGTTGATTTTTTTGTGTAAGAATACGTCTGTAGTTGCTGAAATTTCAATGTGGTCACAATAGTGGTCTATAACTTCTTTTAAAGATTGAAATCTTCCATCATGCATATAAGGGTAGGTGAAACCTATATTTCGTAGTGATGGAATTTTAAATAGCAAGCTGTCCTCTTTATGCTTTGTAATTTTTTGACGTCCTATGTCTTTTAAATCGGGATCTATCCCAATTCCATTATTTGCAAATTTATAATTAGTAAATAGTGGTTCTTGATGGCAGTGGTTGCAGTTTTGTTGGAAGATTTTATAACCACGCTTTTCTTTTTCGTTAAAGTCGGTCTTATTTTGTTTTACTAAATCATATTTAGCATTACATGAAATTAGTGTCAATTGAAACTGAGCTAATGATTTTAAGACATATTCACTTTTGATTATTGAATCATGAAAATAATTGGTAAATAATGTGGTGTATTTTTCGTTTTTACCCAATTTTTCAATGACATGGGCAAGTGTCTCATTCATTTCAATACTATTGTGTATAGGTGAAAGAGGTTGCATATCTAAATGATGAACAGCACCATCCCACATGAAGTTTTTTTGCCACGCTAAATTAAATAAGCCAGGAGCATTTCTGTGGCCAATAGAATCGTTTATACCATGGCTAAGTGCATGGTCGGTATGGGCAAAAGCACTAAAAGGAGAATGACAATTTGCACAAGAAATAGAGCTGTCAGAAGAAAAAACAGGATCATAAAATAGACTTCTACCAAGACTAATAACGGAAGTGTCTAATTTGTTATTTTCAAAAGAATATACTGGTTCAGGAAAATAGGCTGGATATGTTATTTGAATATCATTGTAATGGGCTTGAAATAAAAATAAGATGGAAAGTAATACGAATATGTATCGTAACTTAACCATCTTTTAACAGAAAAGCATTTTTAAATGTTTCAGCAATGAACATTGCTTTACGGCCTGGACTCATTACGTTAGTCCTTTGATCTAATTGGACAGACTTAAAGAAACCATCAAGTTTAATTTCAACAGTAATGTCACTTGCTGAATTTTTATCTAAAACAATATGTTGAATAGCATTAAAAGGGTGTTGAAAACCACCAATATGAAAAGCAAACTTGCTTTTGGATGAACTACATAGGGGAGAGTTGCCTTCTATTTTAAAATTGATATATCCACTTTGCCATGTCCAGTACATGCCTTTAAGTGGGTCAAGATCTCCACTTTTAGCTCCTTGATAGTTAGTAGCACTGTCAATGCCTATATCAAATGATAACTGTTTAATTTCCTTTTTAGCATCAGAAATAAAAAGCTCGCAATCCTTTGGGTTAGCTAAGTCTATTAAATGGTAAGAGTTTCTTTCTTTAAACGAACTTCCATCTTTGTAAGTGAATTCAACATTTGAAACATATAATTTAAAAAGTTCTACATTTATGTAGCTTCCATCGAAGGGGGTGTTGCTATTAAATATTAATGGTTTATTATTGAGAACAGCCCTAAAGGTTATTTTTTGACTGTAAGAGAATGAGCTGATACAAAAACCAACTAAAAAAATAATATATCTAAACATGCATATTGTTTGACAACAAATTTAAACGTTGTCTCCAATATATGTGCCTAATGCTAATGCAGTTTTTAATAATGAGTCATCTGACTCTACTTCTTTATAGGTTTCTATGCCCATTTGAATAGGGAAGTCTACCACTTTTCTGTCATTCCAAGCTACCATTCTATCGAACTTTTTCTGAGCTAATAAATCAACAGCATATACACCAAAAGCACTAGCTAAAATTCGATCTTGCGTAGATGGTGGAGCTCCTCTTTGGACGTGTCCCAAGGTTGTAACTCTACATTCAATATTGGTTTTTTTCATAATCTGAGCAGCTATGTAACTACCGATTCCACCAAGTCGGGTTTCTCCATCAGCAAACTTAACGGTGCTATTTTTGCCATTTTCCTGTTTAACAGCTTCTGCAACAACTATTAGGGAATGTTTTATTCCATATGAATTAAGTTTCTTTAGCTTTTTAATGATTCCATCAATTGAGTATTTAACTTCTGGTATTAAAATCACATCAGCACCTCCAGCAATTCCAGCATTTAAAGCAATGTGACCAGCGTCTCTACCCATTACCTCAAGAATCATTGTCCTACTATGGCTAGCAGCTGTAAATTGTAAGTTATCAAGCGCATTAGTGGCTACATCTACTGCAGTATGAAATCCAATTGAACTTTCCGTTGCTCCTACATCATTGTCTATTGTTTTAGGTATGGCAACTATATTTAAATTTCCTTTGTCTGCAATTTCTTTAATTATTTTCATACTTCCATCACCACCAATTACAATAAGACCATCTAGCCCCATTTCATGATATCCTCCTACAATTTCTACGGTACGATCTTTAAAAGTCCCATCAGGCATAGGGTATTTAAAAGGGTTACCTTTATTTGTTGTGCCTAAAAATGTACCACCCTGTCTAATTAAATTTCCAGAAAAGGTATTGTAATCAAGTTTAATGTATCTCGGTGGTCTTTCCATTAATCCAACGGTACCTTCTAAAATACCATAAACATCTAAATTGTATTTGTCTTTAGCTCTGTAAAATATGGATCTAACAGCAGCATTTAAGCCACCGCAATCACCACCACTTGTAAGAATTCCAATTCGTTTCATATTGTAAAGATAGTGTAAAAACAACAATAAGTGTATTTTGTTGTCATAAAATTTAAATTACATCTTTAAAATTAACCTATTTTCAATCCGTTTTGGACATTTCTTTCGGGTTTGACAAAAATTACATCACTATTTTCTTCAGAAACAGCACCCAATAGAAGTACTTCACTTTTCATATCGGCAATTTGTTTGGGTGGAAAATTCAAAACAGCTATCACTTGCTGCCCTGTAAGTTCAGATGGACTATATAAGTTAGTGATTTGAGCAGATGTCTTTTTAACACCTAAAAATCCAAAATCAATCCATATGATATAGGCTGGCTTATTTGTTTTTTTATTGATTTTAACGTCAATAATTGTGCCTACTCTCATGTCAATTTTACTAAAATCATTCCAGTCAATCAATTCCTTTTCCATGGTAGTTTATTGAGAGTGAATTTATTTAGTTGAGCATTAAAATCCGAGGAAATATTAGTGTAGTAGGCAGAAGTAACAAAAGCAAAAGAAATGATACTTGATCGAAACAAAATATCAGCATAAACATTGTCCATTTCAGGGAGAAGAAAATTAATAAAAGATGTAAGTAATATAATGATGACAGCTGGAACAGTCATTAGAGAAAAGGGATGCATTTTAAACTTGTAAAGTATAAATAAAAACTTAACTAAATTAAAAACCACCAACGAAAGGGCAGAGGCAATGGCTGCTCCTAAAATACCCCATTTAGGAATAAAAATCAAATTGGTTACTACGGTTAAAATACCCAGTAAAACAATACTGTATGTATTTACATAATAGTATTTGGAGTTTTGAAGAAGATGTCCATTGACACTCAGAGCCATGTTAATTAATTTGCCTAATGCAATTACCATAATCACCATCTTACCTTCCAAAAAATTATGGCCATTAGGCATAACCTTGAAAATGTTGTCAAGATTGATGAAAATACCAACAAAAAGTAATCCTCCGATTAGGATTAAATTTATAGACGCTTTTTTGTATAAGTCGTGAATTTTTTGATAGGACTTACTTTCCCAAAACTGAGCAAAAAGTGGCGAACTTATTTGCCCAATTGACCCAAGTGGAATCATGATTACTCCACCTATGTAAAAGGCAATTTTATAGATGCCTGCATTACTTAAATCAAGAATAGATGTTATCATAATTACATCTATATTTTCTACAATTCTAGCACCAATCATAGTTAGAAAACTAATGGCACCAAATTGAAGTATTTCTTTTCTAAAAAGAGGTGTTAATTTCTCTTGATTTGAATTTCTTTTTTCTTTAATCCTTAGAAAATAAAAGTAGGTCAAGAGAAAACAAATGAAATAAACAACCACATAACTAGCAATAAAAAGGTCAAAATCAATAATTTGAGATATGACTAAAAATATCAATATGAGAATTAAAAGTCTACTTATGAATTTCTCAATTATAGTTGGAACAACTATTCTTAAAAGGCTATTGCTATGAGCTGCCCAAATTCCCGTAAAACCTATTAATAATGAAAAAAGTGGAATGTAAAATATATATTCTTCAACTAACTTGTTGTTAGGGTAAAATGTATTCAATATTTGTGAAGAAAATAAAGCGAGTATTCCAAATACTATTATAAAAAAAACCAAAGGAGTAATAATAGAAAATAGATAAAATGCTCTTTCAGTATTATTTTTTTTGACTACAGGTAGATACCTTACAATTGTAGTAGGAATACCCATTTGAAAAACACTAACCAAAAGGGTAGAAGTGCCTAAAAGAAAGGAAATCAGTCCAATTTGTTCAGTGGAAAAAATTTTTGGAAAAAAATATCCAAGATTTAAGTAGCCAATAATGACAGCCAAATAAGTGGCAATGGTAGCTTTTATGGATTGTCGTGATACTATTCCCATCTAATAAAGGTATAGCCATAAATGTATATGATTTATGTCAACTTATTCTATATTCTAAATTAAAATATTTTTATTTGTGAAAGATTAACAACAACATGAATTTAGAGGATATAGTAAAAGGTGGAGATGAGCGTATTAGTTTAAATCAGCATGGTCTTAACAAATATCATGGAAATCCATTGATATATGAAGGGGTTTTTAATAGAGGCTCATGTACCATGTCCAACCTTAATGTAGATAGCAAGAGAGCAGTTGACAAAATGCTGAATAGATTAAAGGTAGAGGATTATGATAAGTTATTGGATGAACAGCAAAAACAACTAAAAAAATTAATCAATAAAAAGCCCGAACACGATTTTGATATTTTTTACGCTCCTTCTGGTAGTGATTTATGCTATTTTCCAATCATGTTTTCAAGGATAATGAATCCTGATAAACCCATTTTTAGTGTAGTTACTTGTCCTGAAGAATTAGGAACAGGTTCCAATACGGCCATCTTGGGTAAATACTTTTTTGGTACCAATCAATTTGAGGAGAATGTAGAAAAGGGTGATCAAATCCATCCAGATGTAAATATTATACAACAAGCTTTCCCGGCTCGTGATGAAGAGGGTAACATATTAAATCATAAAACTAAGATTCTTGAACTTATTGACCAAAAGAGTAAAGATCATCAAGTTATTGCGAATTTGGTCATAGGAAGCAAATCTGGTATAGTTGATAATATATCTATGATTCCAAGAGCAAATAGTGATGTTTTTTGGGTTATTGATGTTTGTCAGATGAGAACCACTCCAAAATTGATTAACTCTTTGATTAGATTGAATTGTATGGTTCTTCTAACAGGATCCAAGTTTTATCAATCCCCTCCATTTTGTGGTGCAATATTAGTACCTAAGACTATTTCATCTAAACTTAAGAATATATCTGATAAAGCAGTTGAGCCTTTTAAAACAATTTTTAGCACATCTGATATTCCTGTAGAACATCCTGTCTTGAGAAATAAGTTTAGGGCAAATGAAAATTACGGTACACTTCTAAGATGGGAATGTGCTATTTCAGAAATGAAACTCTTATCGTTTTATGGAGAAGACATGGTAACAACGGCTATAGATCGATGGAATGCTTTTGTCATTAGTCAATTACAGCTTAATGCGGATTATTTTGACTTAATGCCAGATCAATCTATAACAAATAGATCAATCATATCATTTAACGTGAAACATCCAGATGGTTCATTGCTCTCAGATGAGGAATTAAGAGTATTGTATATGGAGATTTGTGCCAAGGAAAGAGATGATTTAAATGAGTATAAAAAAATAATCATTGGCCAACCAGTTAAATATGAAAATATGTCTTTCATCAGATTGGCTTTAGGGTCGTTTAATGTAAGAAGGTTGATTGCAAGTGATTTTGATTTCAGCTACGATAAGAAGTTAATCCAAATTATTATCAAGGAGTTAAAGAAACGTTATTGGTCTTAATGTATCAATTTTTAAATTTTTACGTTTACAAGTAGCCATGACCAACAAAGCACAATACAAAGAGTTTTGTGAACAGCATCATCTACCTATTTTTTACCAACCTTGGTGGTTAGATATAGTTTCATCTAGTTGGAATACAGTTATATACAAAAAATCAACAACTGTTTTTGGTGTATTCCCATACGAAATAAAAAGAAAATTTGGTCTAACATATCTATTGCCTCCTATACTTACTCCTCAGTTAGGTCCATGGGTAGTTTATCCAGATGGGCAAAAAACAAATACAAAGCTTGGCTTTGATAAAGAAGTAATGCAGGGGCTAATTCATAATTTACCAAAACATCATTTATCCATTATTAAGTTGCATCCTTCTTTTACAAATACGCAACCTTTACAATGGGAAAAATACTCTTCTTCTGTGAAATATACTTTTGTGCTTAGAGGAATTGAAAATAATAAAAGTTCTATTTATGAACAGTTAAGTTCAAATACAAGAAAAAATATAAAAAAGGCGTCAAAAAATATTGAGGTTTCATCAACTGAGCAAGTGGAAACGTTGATAGAGTTGAGTAATCAAACTTTTTCAAGACAGGGTTTAAAAAATCCATATTCTCCAAAAGTTATAAGGGAGTTATATCATAAAATCAAAGAGAAAAACCAAGGTGATATTATGTTAGCTACTGATGAAAATGGAAATAATCACGCAGCTTTGTTATTGGTTTGGGATAAACATTCAGCCTATTATTTAATTGGAGGGTCAGATTCCAATTATAGAAATAGTGAAGCCATGAGTTTATTGATGTGGAAAGCCATAGAAAAAGCTTCATTAATGGTAGATAATTTTGATTTTGAAGGAACAATGCTGGAGTCTGTCGAACGTTTCATAAGAGGTTTTGGAGGTGAGCAAACACCTTATTATCAGCTGGTAAAATCCAATCCTAAATGGCTTAAAAGTTTTTTTGGAATAAAATTAGACCTCAATTAATTTCTCCATTAATTGAAGTAACTCTTGGGTTAAAATTTTCATTGTAAAATTCAAAATACACTTTATTTCCAATATCGTTAATCACATTAGTTTCTTTTATAACAGAGGAATACGTGCCATAACAATCGAGTGCTTTTTTTAAAATGTTTACTTCATTTTTATTCAAGGTTATTTCACAATCTACATCTTTGTTTCGGGTTGTATTTACTTTATACATACCACCCACATGTTTGTTTTCATCTGGTGTAGGAATAGTTAAAAAGGCAAGTCTTTTAAGATAGTTGTGTTTTTCCTTCATGTCAACGTAAACCCGCTTTACAATGGCATGGCAAGCTAAGTGGTCGTGATGCCCGCTTATCCCATGAATAGGGTATGTAACAACAATATTTGGTTCTATTTTTTCAATATGTTTTTTAATGATATGCTCAAAAAGAATAGGATTGCTTTTTGCCATACCACCATCTTGATGGTTTAGAATGGTCATGCTCGTAAATGGAATAAGCTTACTAACTTCATGTAGTTCTTGTTCTCGTATTTCTCCCATTTCTTTAATGGAATAACCAAATTGGTGCCTAACCTTTGTGGCTCCACCTTTAGTTAGTGTTAATAAGTGAACTTCATGACCCTCGTTAATAGATCTGTACATTACTGGGGCTGGCCCAAAGGATTCGTCATCTGGATGAGGGAATATGTAAAGAAATTTCAGCTTGCTCATTGTTGATGAATTGTGAATTATGCACATATCAAAAATAGTAGTATAAAAGGGATTTCTTATACTTTAGCTTAAAATTAAAGAAACAAATGCGTAAAAAAATCTTACTACTCGGCTCTGGTGAATTAGGTAAAGAGTTTGTTATTGCTTGTCAAAGACTTGGTCAATATGTTGTTGCGGTTGATAGTTATCCAGGTGCTCCTGCGATGCAGGTAGCTCATGAATTTGAGATTATTAATATGCTTGATGGAGAAGCTTTGGATGAAATAGTAGAAAAGCATCAACCAGATTTCATTGTCCCAGAGATTGAAGCCATTAGAACAGAACGATTTTACAACTACGAAAAACAGGGTTATCACGTAGTGCCTAGTGCTAAAGCGGCTAATTACACCATGAATAGAAAAGCCATAAGAGATCTAGCTGCTACAGATCTAGGTTTAAAAACTGCTCCTTTTGCTTATGCAAAGAGCTATGATGAGCTATTAAAGGGTGTTGAATATTGTGGATATCCTTGTGTGGTAAAACCATTAATGTCAAGTTCCGGAAAGGGGCAGTCTGTAATTAGAAAAAAAGAAGATGTTGAAAATGCATGGAATTATGCTGTAGAAGGGTCAAGAGGTGATTTACAAGAAGTTATAGTAGAGGGTTTTATTGATTTTGATTATGAAATAACATTATTAACAGTTACTCAACAAAATGGAAAAACACTTTTTTGTCCCCCTATAGGTCATCGACAAGAAAGAGGGGACTATCAGGAAAGTTGGCAGCCAATGTCTATGGATCCTGTTCGTCTAAAAGAAGCCGAGGAAATGGCTGGTAAAATAACTAAAGCCCTTGGTGGTGCCGGAATATGGGGAGTAGAATTTTTTATTACTAAAGAGGCTACATACTTTTCTGAGTTATCTCCAAGACCACATGATACTGGTATGGTAACACTAGGTAAAACTCAAAACTTAAATGAATTTGAATTACATGCCAGAGCTATTTTGGGTATTCCTATTCCAGAAGTAAAATTATTTAGAAATGGAGCTTCTGCTGTAATTTTAGCTAAGGACAAATCCTTGTCAGAACCTGTTTTTGTAGGTGTTGAAAAGGCGCTAAGTGAAACGGATACCGATGTCCGTTTATTTGGAAAGCCATCTACTAGAGCTTATAGAAGGATGGGGGTGATCTTAAAGTCTGGGAAGGAAGATGTAGAAACCCTAACTGCTGAAGCAAAAACCATTGCAAGTCAAGTAAGTGTTTTATAAGTTAAATAACTTGCATCCAAATAGTTAATTATTTTTAATTAAATTTTTAGTTTAATATAAAAGAAAAGTGATAGATTCAGCCTTTATAGGCTATATTTATCAAGTTGCCTTGCCATAATTGGTTTAAAAATAAATGGAAAATATCCTAAAATTAGCATAGCAGGATAACCAAATGGTAAGACTGGACTATCGTCTTTAGACTCAAGAATTTGATAAGGCTTAGCTCCCATAAAGTGATGATCAGAATGTCTTGATAATTCAAATAATAATATTCGGCCAATCAAATGATCAGAGTTCCAAGAATGTATGGCTTTAACCCTCTCGTAAGAGCCGTCATCTTTTTGTTTTCTTTCCAACCCATAATGAGAAAAATAGTTTTGAGATTCAAGTATAGATATGCCAAAAATACTAGCCATTAAATACATTAACGCTGTTGGCCAACCAAAGAAATAGAGAATGATCGCCTGAAATGTCCAAGGTGTTATGGTGTGTATAATCATTGGGTTTAGCCAAGAATTTCTACCTTGTTTATGTAGTTTTTCGGCCTCTAAACGCCATGTTTTAAAGTATCCACCTATTTGAGAACGAAAAGCAAAGTGATAAAAATTTTGACCCTTTCTAGCTGTAGTTAGGTCATTTGGGGTGGCAACATCTCGGTGGTGACCGCTGTTGTGGTATGTCATAAAATGGTTTTGTAGACTTGTGGTAAGCAATACGTGAGCGCAAAATATCTTAAACGGCTCATTGGTTTTGTGTCCCAATTCGTGTCCACCGTTAATACCGTTAACACCAAGTATAGTACCCATTGTCATGGTGTATGCAATTAAATCTATAATTGGAACATTTGATGCAGATACTTTGTTGAGAAAAAGAAAAATTACGTATAAATGTAATGGAACAAGTAAGTATAACACCCAATCATAAAATTTATCATGCTTGGCAAGTTCCTTCTCTTTTTTGGAGAAATTGGATTTGTCTTGGGGTATTAGCTGTTCGGAAATAGGTACTATAATGTAAAGAACAAAAATTGCAGTAAATGCACCTATTCCACTTAAATTTAAAGATATAAGAGCAAGAACAGGACTAAAATATACACCAATGTATTTTAGCTTAGTCATACTCAAATCTATTAATAAATAAACTTAATCGGTTTTTGTTCTACTATTTATTTAATTTTTAGCGATGAATTTGAAATACATTTTATGCCCTATCCACGCCATAGGTAAATAGGCAAATGTTAAATCAATTATATTAAACCAAATAGGAGAAGGAAGCTGAAATACCATTACTGTTCCTCCAATCATAAAAAATACACCAATCATTATTGCAATCATAAGTTTATTAATTGGTGCCATCCAAGCTGCTACCATCCCACCTGTTAGACTTCCTAGACTATGAGCTAACAAAGGGGTGATAAAGTGTTTAAATTGGAATAGATGTATGTTTTTTTTAATTCCTTCAATTGATGAGTTGTCTGTCCCTTCTGGCAAAGTAATCATGCTATTTCCAACTTCGATAATCGACATATTAATAATGGATCCGAATAAGAGTCCACAAAAAATTGATAAAAAAATAAGTAATAGGTTTTTCATATTCAATTCAGCTTAGCATAAAGTTATGGAATTATAACAATAGCTCAAAAAGAGTGTGTTTGCTGAATAGAAATAGCTTAAAAACTTACCAGAAAATAAATTTTAATTTTTTTTAAAAAAAATGCGTTTTTTTTGTTTTTAATTCAATAAAAGAAAAATATATAATTTTCATTATAACAAATAATTAATCTATTAAATAGTCATATTTGACTAAATATTAAAACATTATTTTACAATTCACAATTGTTAATAAAATTTGTTAATTAAATGTGGAAAACCACCTAGTTGTTATGCTTGCATAATAAAAAAATCTGCCGTACACTTGTACCATCAAATGAGAGATAGAAGGGTCACGATTAGTGAAACATCTCGAAGATAGATTTACTTAAAAAGAAACAAAAGACTTTAAAGCTGCAAAGCGAAGAAGTTGAAAGATTTATCCAAAACTTTCTTTTTATAAAAATTTGAAAAAGAGAAATCTTTAATACTGAATCTATTTTCTAAGTCAAAACTTTCTTCGGAAATTTTTGATAGGCCAGCAGAAGTTTTTAAGCAATTTTAAATGAAAGCTGGGTTAAACGGCTCAAAGGAGTGTTTGGCAGATGATAGTATCGCATCTCGGAAGAAAAATTTGTTAGCTACAACACTAAAATTTGATGAAAATTAAGTTTTTTAGAGCATTTGCTCAATTGTTTAGCTAAATAGTTGAAAAAAAGAAATTTTTGATACGATATTGCTTCCTAAGTTGGTTAATGTATAATTAGCCAATAAGTCAGAATAAAAAATATTCATTTTATGAGTGTGTTTTATCTGAAATTATGCTCTTTGAGTATAGTTAGATGTTGTGAAGCACTTCGAAAATAAGTTGTTTGAGTTATGTAGTGAAAGAATTTAAACTCGTTTAAATTTGAAAAACTTTCGTTCAAAAGCTATGTAAATCATATGGTTGAAAAAGAGAAATCTTTGATATTAGGCTTATTTTTTAACTCGAACTAAGTTCGACAGGCTAAATGGAGTTAATTGCTTGCAATAAATGAAGTTTAGATCAAGAAAGTCTTTTTTAAGATTTTC
>CAJWIX010000058.1 GCA_913042175.1 uncultured Flavobacteriales bacterium | reverse complement strand
ACTCATGTACTTGCTTAGCTCTAAATGGTTTTTCTCCTAAAGCCACCAACTTTTCTGTTAACTCTTCTAATGAGAGTTGTCGTATATCTACCTTATCTGACATAAAATAAAAAAGCCTCGTTAATCGAGGCTTTTAAATTAAAGAATTAACATGGCATCGCCATAGGAATAAAATCGATATTTTTCTTTTTTAGCCTCTTTGTAAGCCTTCATCATTAAATCATGTCCACAATAAGCAGATATCATCATTAATAAAGTTGACTTTGGCATGTGAAAATTAGTAATTAAAGCATCTGGAATACTAAATTCATAAGGAGGAAAAATAAATTTATTGGTCCACCCATCAAATGGTTTAAGCTCTTTATTAACTGTAACAGATGATTCTAATGCTCTTGTTGCTGTTGTACCGATAGCACATACTTTCTTCTTGTTCAACTTAGCTTGATTTACCAAATCTGATGTCTGTTGACCTATGTATAATTCCTCAGAATCCATTTTATGTTTTGTAAGGTCTTCAACATCAACCGGTCTGAATGTTCCTAAACCAACATGAAGTGTAATTGGTGCAAATTCAATTCCTTTAATTTCCAAACGCTTCATTAACTGTTTGCTAAAGTGCAACCCTGCTGTTGGAGCGGCTACTGCACCCTCATTGGAAGCGAAAATCGTTTGATAACGCTCTTCATCTTCGGGAACTGGATCTCTTTTAATATACTTAGGTAGTGGAGTTTCCCCTAATTTTGTAATTGTTGCTTTGAATTCATCATAGGAACCATCAAATAAAAACCTTAGAGTTCTCCCTCTGGATGTAGTATTATCTATAACTTCTGCAACAAGCTCATCTTCCTGACCGAAATAGAGCTTATTTCCTATTCTTATTTTTCTTGCAGGATCTACTAGCACGTCCCAAAGTAAGCTATCTCTATTTAGCTCTCTTAATAAAAATACTTCAATTTTAGCACCAGTCTTTTCTTTGTTTCCATACATCCTTGCTGGAAATACTTTGGTGTCATTGACTACCATGACATCTCCATCATCAAAATAGTCAATTACATCTTTGAACATTTTGTGCTCAATTTTTCCAGACTCACGATGTACAACCATCAAACGAGATTCGTCTCTTTGATCTGCTGGGAACTCAGCAATAAAACTGTCTGCTAACTCAAATTCAAATTCTGATAATTTCATGTTGTATTTTATAAATGAGGGACGAAATTAATAAAAATTATGATGTCTTTATGATATCAAGCCAATCCTGAACTGATTTAGCATCAGATATGTGAAATTTACCTGAAGATATTCTTCTTAATTCCGTTAAATGAGCGCCACTTCCCAAAGCCAAACCTATGTCTCTAGCTAGGGATCTGATATACGTTCCCTTTGAACAAACACATTCAAAATAAAGTGTGTTTGCATCAAACAATGATAATTTTAAATCAAAAATAGTTATAGGCTTAGCCTCTAATTTAACATCAACATTAGCTCTTGCTAATGTATAGGCTCTTTTACCATTAATTTTTTTAGCAGAAAATAACGGTGGTTCTTGTAAAGAATCTCCAAGAAATTTTGATTGAATTTTACCTAAAATATTTTCGTCCAATAATGGGACATCATAGGTCTTGTCTATATCAGTCTCTAAATCAAATGAAGGCGTAGTTGCACCTAATTTAATTTTGCCTGTATATCCCTTTTTTTCATTTAAAAATTGATCAATTGACTTGGTCATTTTTCCAGTACAAATTATCATTAAACCTGTAGCTAATGGATCTAATGTCCCAGCATGACCTACTTTAATTTTTTTTAGTCCATACTTTTTTTTAATCGTATACCTGATTTTTTTTACCACATCAAAAGAGGTCCAATTAATTGGCTTATCAACAATTAAAGTTTTTCCTTCTAAATAGGGATTATGATTCATAACATAGCCCAAGTTAATGTGATAACAGCTACTACCACACAATACAAAGAGAAGTACTTTAATTGACTTTTCTTGACTAGCTTAATCATTAGTTTACATGCAAAAACACCTGTTATTAGAGCTCCCAAAAAACCAACCAATAATCCAATCACATTCAATTGCTCTACTAAAAAAGCACCGTCTAAAATATCCTTTGCTATTTTACCAAAAATTAAAGGAATAACCATCAAGAAAGAAAATCTTGCTGCTGATTCCTTATCAACACCCAACATTACTGAACTGGCAATAGTTGCACCTGATCTTGAAATACCAGGCAGGATAGCAATAGCTTGTGCAATACCAATAAGCACACTATTCTTGTAACTTACATTTTTTTCTGTTGGTTTAGATCGATCTGCTAATAACAAAAGCAAAGCAGTAATAAAGAGCATCAATGCAACCAATATCAATTGCCCGCTAAAAAAATCCTCTATATAATCATCAAATAACACACCAACAGCTGCAGCTGGAATCATTGATAATATAATTTTATAGGAAAAAATACGCTGGGTTGAATCATCTTTGGAAACTAAACCAACTATGATGGTTACAATGTCTTTTCTGAAAACTACAATTGTACTTATTGCTGTGGCAAAATGTAAAACTACAGTCATCAACATGCTTTCGTTTGATGACCAATCAAATCCAAAAAGGGCTTTTGCTATTTCAAGATGACCACTACTACTTACAGGTAGAAATTCGGTTAAACCTTGAATAACACCAAGAAGAAAATTAAAAAGTATTTCCAATGATTAATTCTTTTTCATAATGCCAAAGAGCACTAAACCATAACCCAACATAACCAAAAAGGGAGCTAGAGTTATTCTTCTGAAAGAAAACAACTCTTCTTCATTAAAAACATCTGGATTTTCACTACCTCCACCTGACATCAATACAAAACCTAAAATAACAACTACACAACCCAAAATAATGAATAGATAATTTTTTTTGTTTAAAACCATGTTTTTTTTCTCTTCCATAGTTAGTGTAATTTTTCAGATTTAATCCAAATGTACTTATTTAGGGCAAAATAAGTTGACCCTAAACTAATAATAATACCAGTTATTATAATTCCTGATGCAATTATACCAAATTCAGTCAATTCGCTGTAAAGCAAATCATCATTCATGCTCAATTTAACAATTATTGTAGGGTTAAAACTAGTAAAGACATACCAAAGACTAACAAGGGCAATTATAGCCAGCAACCCAGATAAAAATCCTTGATAAATTGCTTTAAGCAAAAATGGTTTTCTAATAAAAGAAGACTTTGCTCCAACCAATTGCATTGTTCTTAATAAAAACCGCTTGGAAAAAACAGCTAAACGAATGGTATTGTAAATTAATAGTATGGCAATTAATAGTAGTGTGCCGGCAAGAAATAACATGATGATTTCAAAATTCTTAAAGACTTTGCCAATTTCTAAAAATTGTGCTTCATTATAAGCTACTTCTGCTATAACATGTTCATTTCCTTTCATTAATCTTTTAACAAATGCTGATGCACTATCTGGATTAACATAATTGGCTGTTAGATTGAGATGTATAGATGTTGGCAACGGGTTTACTCCATCTAAAATCTCAAAGGCATCCTCTCCAACCTGCTTCATCATAATTTCTTTGGCATCTTCTTTAGAAACGTAATTGGCATTTTTAACTACATCTGTATTAGATTTTAGTTGTTTCTCTAACATTTTTGCTATCTGTGGATCTACATTTTCATGAAATAAAACATCCAGGCTAAGCTGTTCTTTAATCTCTTGAGATTTTTTATTTGCAGTCCACATGAAATATATGAAAACACCAAAAAGAGTTAGCAGCAAAGTCATTCCAAAAACAGTGGAAATTTCAGCAAGTAAATTTGATTTATGTTTGTTTTTTGCCATTTTCAGCTAATATATTATAAATAAAAAACATGAATGAAGAATGCTTGGGATTCTTTAATATTTTGTAATATTGAATCATATAATCATTAATTATGAAAAACTTAACATCTATATTTTCTCTCCTTACATTTTGCTTTTTAATTTCCTGTAGTTCTGTTGATGAAAATCAAACTAAAGATGAAGCCATTTTAAATGTTGATGTAGAGGCGCTAGATTATGCTGTTGATAGCGGTCAATACATAACTTGGAAAGCAAAACACAATGATGATAGCTCTTTTGCCTATATAAGTACTGTAAATATTAGTCGAGGCTCAATTACTGTAGAAGATCAACAAATATCAAAAGCTAAATTTGCTTTTGACATAGCATCAATGAGCGATACCAACTTACCTAACAATCTTATAAAACACTTAAAAGGATCTGACTACTTTAATGTTGATGAATTTCCTCAAATTACATTTTACATAAATGAATCAAACAACAATACCATTTCTGGTGAACTTAGTGTAGTGGGTATTAAACAAAAAATAGATTTTCCTGCTGAAATTACTTTCTCAGAAAACGGATTAAATGCTGCTGCTGAATTTGAACTGGATATGTTAGTTTTTGCATTTCCACACTTGGTTAAAACTCATCAAAAATCACCAGAGGATAAAAAAACTGGGCCAAGCAATTTGGTAACTATTGCATTTGACATTTCAGCATCACTACTTAATTAAGTCATTATTGCTTTTTAATTTTGTTGGTGTAACTTTTCTCACTTCTTTCAGTTAATAAAAGCTATACATGTTAATTTATTTGATTAACTTAATGATTAACATTGTTAGTATATATCGTAAATTCTTATGAAAAAATTATTTTATTACATCTTATTTTTATGGTGCATATCTCCAAATATTAACTATGCACAATGTACTAATGGTACAGTCATGTGCACTTCATTGACAGCTAGTTTAGACACACTTTGTACTGCTGGAAATATTACTATCACAGTGGACGATGGCACATTAGGGCCTGGCTCAGAATGGGAATTATATACAGGTTCTTGTGGTGGAACTTTAGTTGCTACTACAGCTACAAATAGTTTTACCAATATTCCTGTTTCATCAACCACTACATTTTATTGTAAAGCTGATTCCTGTAATAACTCTAGTTGCATCTCCATTGATATTGTGATGGCCACATCATCTAATAACCCCACCTCTTTGGATGTGTCAAATGATACACTTTGTACTGCTGGAAATGTAGATTTTACTATTAGTGGAGGTTCTCTTGGAACATTAGCCAGTTGGGAACTGTATGCTACTTCATGTTCTGGAAGTCCAATTGCAACATCAGCATCTAATACATTTAGTAGCATTGCCGTATCGAGCAGCGACACTTACTTTGCCAAAGCAACAGGATATTGTAATACCACTACCTGTGTAAATGTAGATGTATTGTTAGCTACATCTTCTACAGACCCCACAAGTGTTACGAGTACAGACACATTAATCTGTGAAAACAACAACGTTATTCTTACAGTAAATGGAGGTTCTCTTGGAACAAGCGCACAATGGAATTGGTATGATGACATCTGTGGAGGGAATTTAGTTGCTCAAGGAAATACGTTGAACGCAAGCCCATCATCAACCACTACCTACAGTGTTAGAGCTGAAGGATATTGTAATAACTCAAATTGTGAGGATTTAACTATTCAAACATATCCACATTTTATTGAATTAGATTCCATAAGAGTGGATTCTGTATTTCATCCTACAGATTCAATATGGTATATTCCTGATACAATTTGCCCACAAACTTCACTGAAATTATTTGCACATTACACTGGGCCTTTCCCAAGTGGTTATTCTATTACATGGTATGAGAATTCCTGTGGTTCCACTCCCATTGGAGTTGGTGACTCAATTGAAGTATATCCCAATGCAACTACTATATATTATGCGAGAGTAATTGGAACTTGTGGTGCCTCATTATGTCAAAGTAAAAGAGTAATTACGAGAGATGGCTCACTAGCCCCAACAAGTATCAGCACTAACGCTAATAATTTTTGTACAGGTGGTTCTGCGACTTTATCCATTGTAGGTGGACATTTAGGAACAGGAGCTCAATGGCGTTGGTACAAAGGCTCTTGTGGTGGTTCTTCAATTGGAACTGGTGCTTCATTAGCTGTAACTCCAGCATCAACAACTATGTACTATGCTCGAGCTACTGGAGGAAGTTGTGGTAGTACAGCTTGTGCAGATATACTCATTAACACCTATGATTTAGGCGTATATCATAGTCCCTTGGATTCCACTTGTAGTAGTTCACCAATCATAATGACTGGTGGATATCCATTGGGTGGTTCATACACTGGAAATGGTGTAACTGATAGTTTATTTGACCCTTCCATTGCTGGAGTTGGAACCCATACCATTACCTATACCTACAACGATGGAAATAATTGCGTTGATTCAACCCAAATTGACATTACTGTTTTACAAAATAATCCAGATCCTAATATTCTAACTGCAACTGAATATGAAATATGTAATGGAGATTCAATTAGAATTTATTTAGATACAGCAAGTGCATTATCACAAGGTAGTGTCTGGGTTTGGTATGAGGAAGCTTGTGCTACAGGTGGAATTATAGACACCACTGAAAATCAAGATACACTTTGGACCAATCAAAATGCCGGGATATATTATAGCACTAACAGTATTGTTATGAGTCCCTCTACCACGACAAATTATTTTGTTAGAGCTGAAGGAGGACTTTGTGCACCAAGCAACTGTATTGGAGTAACCATTGATGTATATACTTTATCAACTCACTTAGACAAATATGAAACTTTATGTGGTGAAGCTACTCCATCATTTAACTTAGTTGGTGGTGATCCTTCTGGAGGTGTTTACTCAGGAACTGGTGTAATTAATAACGAGTTTTCTCCATCTATAGCTGGTATTGGAACACATACTATAACTTACACATATACTTTGGGGCCATGTGTTGCAACTGATACTGAAACCATAACTATCAATGCTAGCCCAATAGTAATACAATCTACTATAGAACAAGAAAGTTGTTCAGAAGGCGGATTAATGATACATGCTCATCCAATGCATGGTTTAGGATATTATGCCTATCTATGGTCTGATGGTAGTTTAGAAAACCCCCTAACCTATGCAGAAGCAGGAAATTACAACGTATTGATTTCAGATGCCAATGATTGCTATACGCTTTTAGACAACATTGTTGTTGATAGCTCTTTGTCCTGCATTGAGATGACTAACACTTTTAGTCCAAATAATGACGGGATCAACGACACTTGGAATCTAGATTTTTCTTCTTACAATGAAGTTAAACTTGTTATATTCAATAAGTGGGGTAGTGAGGTAGCATCTTTCAATGAACTCAATATAAGCTGGGACGGAATCTACGAAGGTAGCGACTTACCCGCTGGAACTTATTATTACATCGTCCAATTGACAGAAAGTACTGGAAATGTCATCGACCAATCTGGACCAATAACTATAATTAGATGAAAATGAAAAAGAAATTCATACTAATTGGAATTAGTGTTTTAAGCTGTGTATGGGGCTACACCCAACAAACTGCACTAAATAGCCAATACCTTTACAATGATTTTGCTATAAATCCTGCTGTAGCTGGATCAAAAAATTATTCCCCTTTATCTTTAAATGTAAGAAGGCAATGGTTGGGTATAGATGAAGCTCCTGTTACCCAAAATTTAATGCTGCATGGATTTTTAGGACAAAACACAGGCGGTGGTGTTCACTTTTTTAACGATGCTTCTGGACCAACTAGAAGAACTGGGGTTAGCACATCATTTGCATATCATGTAAAGACTGGGAAAATGTCAAAATTATCTTTTGGTTTATCTGGTGCAATTACACAATTTTCCATTGACAGAGATAAATTAATCACTCAAATTCCTGGAGATGTTGCTGTACTAAATAGCTCAAATCAGGTTATAGCAGATGTCAATTTTGGAATACTTTGGAAAGGAGATAGACATTTTATTGGTGTATCTGGTTATAATTTAATAGAAAACAAATCCAATATCAATGCATTAACTACACCTGTAGTTAATACTTTAGATAGAGTATTTTATGGCCATGCTGGTTATAATTTTAAAGCAGGTGCTTTAATAGATATTCAACCATCAGCCATATTTAGGTATATGTTGAATACTCCTTTTCAATTTGATGGTAATCTAAAAGTAACATTGAAAGATGCCTATTGGATAGGAACTTCATACCGACACAATGATGCTATAGCTGTTATGGGGGGTATAGACATAGGTAACTTTATGTTTGGATATACATATGATATTGGTATTTCAGACATTAAAACATATAATGATGGTACTCATGAAGTTTTTCTTGGGATTAAATTAAACAGAGGCGACAGCGCTAAATCCCCATGGAAAAAAAGAAATAGGATTTACTCAGGATTCAGTACAGATAGCTAAAGATCATTTTGATGCAAAAAATTGTAACATCCATAATTTTAGTTTTTTGCTATATGTGGAGTTTCGAACAATCGAAACTTGCCGATATTCTCTATGATAATTTTGAATATGAACTTGCTGCAGAATTATACAGCAAAGAGGATTCATTAAACAAAAAACAACTCAAGCAGTTTGCATACTGCTACTATATAAATAATCAATTTAATAAAGCTGTTCCCTTATTTGAAAGAGTTTTAGCTTATGACACTAACAACTTTAATTTGGTTTACCATTATGGGAATTCTTTAAAAAGCATTGGAAGATATACTGCCGCAAAAAAAGTTTTAGTCCCTTTATTAAATCAAGATTCAACAAATAAAAAACTAAACTTACTGATGGAGTCCATTGACTCTCTTAAAAAATGGGATACCACAAAGTTTTTTAAAAAACTAGCTGAATTTAAATTTTTGAATACCCCTGCTTCCGAATTTTCTCCCTCATTTTATGATGATGGCATTTATTATATTATTGAGAAAGGTGACGAAGAAACATACCGTAGTAGAAATATCAATTTAATAGAAAACAATGATTCTTTGAGCCCTAAAGAAAAAAGAGAATTCATTCAAACTTTAGAAAAATCATTGGCTTACGGCACTGTAATAAGTCCAAGAACATTTTTATACAAAATGCCTTTAGACGTGAGTATGTTATTTAAAGATTTTAGGAACATTATTCCAAAAGAATCATACGATACGGCAAGAATACATGTCACCCACAAAGGGTTTAATATAACCAGTTATGATCAAAGCTTTAAGAAAGATCAAGTATTCTACACTAGGCACCCCGTTACCAATAATTGGAATCCCAACTCTTCTATAAACCCCATGATGTTTAAAGGAAAACATCATAAAAAGAAACCAAAATTGATTAAAAGACGGAAAATCCCGGTTTTATTTTTACCCAATACTTTTGGAGCTGGAGAAGTGACTGTTACAGATGATGGAAGAACCATATATTTTGTTTCAGATAAAAGACGAGGATATGGAGGAACTGATATTTATGTATCACATCAAAAAAAATCAGGAAGATGGTCAAGAGCTAAAAATCTTGGTCCATTAGTGAATACCCCTTTTAACGAAGAATCTCCCAGAATTTATGATGATAGTATTCTATTTTTCTCCTCTAATGGTTGGCCAGGTTATGGGAAGGCAGATATTTTTAAATGTAAAATTACAAATGATAGTGTGTCAAATGTTTTACACTTACCTTACCCTGTGAATTCAAGTGGTGATGATATCCATTTTGTACTCCATCCTTTTGATGAAAGTGTGGCTATTTTAAATTCTGACCGATCTAAAGGAACTGGAGATGAAGACATTTATTTTGCCCATATGATTC
Source organism: uncultured Flavobacteriales bacterium (assembly GCA_913042175.1). GTDB lineage: Bacteria > Bacteroidota > Bacteroidia > Flavobacteriales_D > Parvicellaceae. The sequence continues at coordinate 5,073 of CAJWIX010000058.1, read as the reverse complement.
CAATAGAACCATATATTAAAGGTTATATCAAATCAAAAAAAGATAGCAGTATCCTGGAAGGCAGCTTTGTTAGATTACTAAACAACGACCATTATCAAATAAATCAAACTACAACAGCTATTAATGGAAAATATCGTTTCTCTCTTGATAGAGGCTCATCTTACGAAGTTTGTGCCACAAAAAATGGCATGGCTGGTTGCATTGAAGTTATAGCTGATCATGAATTGTTTAGAAATGAGAAAAAAGACATTTTTTTAGATAGTGCTACAACCATTCAAGGTTATGTAATTGACGAAAACAAAGAGCAAGTCAAAGCTGCAAAAGTGGAATTCTTTAATGAAAAAGACGAGGTAGTCACAACCCTTTTCACGAGAGATGATGGGTTTTTTCAAATAGATGCAGGTGACGTAAAGGACTATTTTATTCTTGCTGAAAAAAATAAAAAAGTAGGTTCTGCTAAGTTGAAAATAACTAGCGAGTATAAAACAGACTCAATGATGAAGATCATGATAATAAACAATACAGCTATCATCAACGGGATTGTGTATGACACCAACGGACTTCCCTCAAAAAATGCTGTAGTTAGATTACTGGACTCAAACAACATTGAAATTGAAAGAATTACTACTAAAAGTGATGGTTATTATGAACTCTCCATGACAGCCATGAATAATTACAGAATAATTGCAACAAATTATGGCATGGCCAAGGATACCATGTTTTATGTTAATGAACATTGGGGAAGCGTACAAAAGAAAGACTTGTATTTAGAGGGGCATATCACTGTTCAAGGATACACTTACTTTAAGGACACCACAAAGTCAATAGATGAAGTTTCAGTAGCTGTTGAAAGCGGCTTTGACTCCAAGTACATTACTGTTTTTTCGGACAAAAATGGATTTTTCCAATTCCCTCTATTTAACGATTCCCTACTTTACATGGATGGTAATAAGAGAAAGTTAAAAGGAACTACCACTGTCATTATTGACTCTACTTTTGAAACTACAGACCTAAACAACATAATACTCCACAGAATGTATACAGATGCTCATGGAGTAGTGATTTATTCAAATGATAGTGTTGCAGCTAACATAACCGTAGATTTAATAAATAGAGATGGTAAAATAGAATCAGAAACTGTAACAGATAGTTTAGGACGTTTTTATTTTGAATTAAATACTGATACTGATTATGAATTATATGCTAGCGAAGGAGATTTAGAAGCAATAGAAAATATTCATACAGGTACTTTTTGGAATAAAAATGATAATATCATCCTAAAACTAAATATTAAAGGTACGCCTACATTTGGATTAGTTGTAGATGCTGACAACAGGGAGCCTTTGAGTTTTGTAAAAATCACCTTAACAGACTCTTCAACTAATTTAAAAAACATTACCTATTCTAATGATCAAGGACTTTTTGAGATGTCTTTAAAGAAGAACTCTACCAATTATATCAAATTAGAAAAAGACAATTATTTCCCTAAAACGATCATGATTAAAATTGGAGATGTTGTTCCAAAGGTCATTGATTTATCAAGGGAACATGACTTATCTCTAACAAAATCTGATTTTAAGATAGAACCTATTTATTTTGAATTTGACAGTCACGAAATCACGCCCCATTCCAAAGAACAGTTGGACAAGTTAGCTCGTTGGTTGAGAATTAATAAAACAAGAACATGTAATATTTATGGTTATACAGATTGCAGGGGTTCGCAAGACTATAATCTTAGATTAAGTAAGAATAGAGCACAAAGAGTAAGAGTGTATTTGTCTTACAAAGGAGTAAATATGAAACGCACATTCAATATCCCTATGGGAGCAACAAATTATGTAAACAATTGTTATACTGATGAAAGTTGTACTGAGGCAGAGCATAGAGAAAACCGAAGATGTGAGTTTCAAATCAATGATGTGAAAGAATAAGTTCCTTTTTATTCTTTTAAAAAATATATTTGCAAAAATTTTATTGGCATGAGTGTTAAAGAAACAAGAGTTAGGTTTGCTCCAAGTCCTACTGGACCACTTCATATGGGTGGTGTGCGTACTGCATTGTACAACTATTTATTTGCTAAAAAAAATCAAGGTAAATTTATTCTTCGTATTGAGGATACAGATCAAAATAGATACGTTGAAGGAGCAGAAAACTATATCATTGAATCTTTAAAATGGTGTGGAATTTTATTTGATGAAGGTCCAGGAACTGAATCTTCATTTGGTCCATATCGACAATCTGAGCGAAAACATCTATATAAGGAATACGCAGATCGTTTGATTGAAAGTGGTCATGCTTACTATGCATTTGATTCTGCAGAAGAATTGGAAGAGATGAGAAACATGGCCAAAAAAGCAAAAATGCCCAATTGGCAATACAATTCCATCACTAGAAATTCCATGAAAAACTCACTTACTTTATCCAATGAAGAGGTGGAGTCTAAATTAAATAATGGAGAGCAATACACCATTAGAATTAAAATGCCAAGAAATCAAGATGTACGATTTTATGATGAGATTAGAGGCTGGGTCGTGGTGAATACCAACAACATGGACGACAAAGTAATTTATAAAGGAGATGGTATGCCAACTTATCATTTAGCTAATGTTGTAGATGACTATCTCATGAAAATTTCACATGTAATTAGAGGTGAAGAATGGTTGCCATCAGCCCCTTTACATGTTCTTCTATATCAATTTTTAGGATGGGAAGACATAATGCCCAAATTTGCCCATTTACCATTAATTCTTAAACCTGATGGTAATGGGAAATTAAGCAAAAGAGATGGAGATAGGCTTGGGTTCCCTGTTTTCCCCTTACAGTGGGAAGATCCTGTGACAAAAGAAGTTTCTTCAGGATATAGAGAAAAAGGGTATTATCCAGAGGCATTCATCAATATGCTTGCTTTTTTAGGTTGGAATCCTGGAACTTCAAAAGAAATGTATTCGCTAGATGAATTAATTCAAGATTTCTCTTTAGAAAGGGTTGGTAAAAGTGGGGCTAAATTTGATCCTGAAAAAACAAAATGGTTTAATCAACAACATTTAAGAATTAAATCAAATTCTGAATTAGCAGAGTCTATTATGCCTTCATTAGACTACAATGTTAATACTACCTTTTTAGAAAAAGTAGTTGAACTTATGAAAGAAAGAGCTACATTTTCTAATGAACTTCTTTCAGAAGATTACTTTTTTGAATCACCAAAAGAGTTTGATGAAAAGACATTTAGAAAAAAATGGAAAGAAAATTCCAGCGAAATAATGCAAGATTTGTTTAATCAAATAAATGAACTTGAAGATTTTACAACTGAAAATATTGAAAATACATTTAAGGAATTTATTACAAAGAAAGAAATAGGCATGGGCGCTGTATTACCTTGTATGCGATTAATACTCACTGGTAAGGGAATGGGACCTTCCGTTTTTGCTATTGCTTCTTTATTAGGTAAAGAAGAGGTCATGAGTCGTTACCAAGAAAAAAATCAATATTTCAGTCATCTTTTTCTTGCTAAAAAACAAGTACAATGAATGTAATTCAGGTTCATGGCATTAGGACATACGCCTATCATGGGTGCTTGGAAGAAGAAAAAATAATTGGAGGAAATTATATAATTGATGTTGATGTGTTTTGTGATTTTAAATCCGCTGCAATTGAAGATGATCTCAATAAAACCATCGATTATGTGGATGTAAAAGATATTGTTGTTCTAGAAATGAAATCTCCTTTTAAATTAATTGAAACAGTAGCATATAATATCATCAACCATTTAAAAACTAAGTTTATTCAAATTGACAAATGCAGAATAAAGATTAAAAAGATTAACCCTCCCATAAATGGTGATGTTGACTTTGTTTCTGTTATCGTTGAAGAATAAATTGTTTATTTAATCGGAAATTGTAATTTTGTTCCTTCTTTGAATTAAGGTCTCGTGGCCGAGCGGCTAGGCAGTGGTCTGCAAAACCATCTACATCGGTTCGAATCCGATCGAGACCTCTTTTTTTTTCTAATGAATTATAATCTCCCTAACCTCATTTACTTTATTTGAAGTAACTATGTGCATGTGGTAATAACCACTTGAAAGATTACATTCTATATTTTTTTTACGACCACTTTTCCATGAGTCTGAAAAAACACTTTGACCTGATAAATCATATATAATTATTTCAGCTTGTTCATTACCAGAAGATCTCTCCAAAGTAAAACTTCCATTATTTGGATTAGGATATAAAACGTAATTAATCTCGTTATAACTATTTATTCCAACGTTATTTACGCTTTCGCATGGTGATATGTCAACACAGTTTAATTTTGTAACCTCAACTGCATAATCTCCATTTACTGAGGCAGTAAAACTTTGATTGGTTTCACCTACAATTGGAGAGTTATTGTTATTGCAATCTATCCATTGATAGGTAGCACCTTGAACATCTGAAGTTAAAGTAGACGAATTATTGGTTATGGTATTTGTAAATGGAACAGGCACAACTAAATCACAATTGTTCATATTATTACAGATGTAAAAACAATTATTTGAGTCTATAACCTCAAAAATTTGATATCCACAAGGTATATTTTGAAAGATATAGCTTGAATCAAAAGTGGCAGATTGAATTAATGTAGCATCATAAATATTAACGATATAAGGAGGTATGCCTCCATCAATTATATATTCAACATTATTAGAACTATCAATATTATAATTTACAATTAGTGGTGAAGGCTCAACTAAATTAATAGTGTCTGTAATACTAAACCCATTGGCATCACTAACAGTACATGTATAACTACCAGCAAATAACTGAACATTAGAACCAGAAGTACCGTTAGACCATAAATAGGTATAAGGCGGGGACCCACCATAAGCTACTGCCGCAACTTCCGTCCAATGACCATTACAATTGATGGGAAACAAAATATTAAAAGAAACTGCCAATAGATTATTTACTGCATAACAGGGCGAAACAGCTGTACAGCCATTTTGAGTCACTTCAACTGCATAACTACCATTAGAAGTAGGAGAAAAACTTTGGTTTGTTTCTCCAACAATTGGAGTATTGTTATTGTTACAATCTA
>CAJWIX010000057.1 GCA_913042175.1 uncultured Flavobacteriales bacterium | reverse complement strand
CCTGATGTATCTTCGACTTCAAATAATTATCACAGCAGCTTTTTAATAGAAGATGGATTAAATGATCTTGTGTGGTTTACTATGTCAACTGACGTTAATACCTCTCTTCCAATTATGGGGCCAACGGGTTTAACTAGTAACTCTTCAACTGTAGTTTCAACTTATTATGGTTACAATGTTTACCCTTTTTACTATACTCCAGGTACTTGGTATCATGTTGAATTTAGAAACATCAGTTTCAGCACAAACACTTTTGATTATTACGTTAATAACCAATTAGTAAATTCTGGTGTGCCTTTTAGAAATTCCCCCTATAACGTAGACAGAATAAGAATATATCATTATACAACAGATAGTGTTACTTCCTATTTTGATAATATTGATTTTTCTTCAAATGGAACTAGTTTATGGAATGAAGATTACGAAAATGGCCTGTCATCTGCTTATAATTCTTCTTATTACACCAATACCATTGTAAATGCTAATGTGCTTAATTATGGTAGTGCTGCCAATTATGCTTGGAGTAATGGAGACACCACTTACAATATTAATGGTTTAGCTCCTGGATCCTATACTGTTACCGTAAGTACCAGTGCAAACTGCTCTGAAACAGAAACCTATCAAATAGTAGATTTAGGATCCCCCGTTGTGGGCTTTAGCACCACCAATACTTCCTGCTTGGGGTCATCTGACGGAAGTGCCACTATTCAAGTTTCTGGTGGAGTTGCTCCCTACGATTATAGCTACAATCAAGGTAATACTTTAGAAAACACCCTCGTTACAGAAGGGGCAGAAAATGGAATGGGTAATTTCACCAGTTCTGGAACACAGCCTTTTACCATTACCAGTGCTTATACTCACTCTGGAGACAGTGCCTACTACAATGCTTACGGTAATTATAACGACAACTACCTTACTTGTGATTCTGTTTTTGATTTCACCAATATGTCCAACGGCTCCTTCGAATTTTGGCATATTGCCAAAACAAGAGGTTCTGATGATTATTGTTATGTAGAGTATTCTACCAATAATGGATCCTCTTGGTTTAGAATGCCTTCTACTAATTATAATGGTAGCGCCTCCACTTACACTGGTACTTATCCCTATTTTGATGAATATTCCTATACCCTTTGGGGATCTAGTTCATCACCTAACAACAATTGGTGGATTGAAGAAAGTTTTGACTTGAGCTTTTTAAGCGGGAATGCATCGGTCATGTTTAGGTTTCATCTTGATTCGGATAACCTCTACACTAAATTCGGTTGGCTTATTGATGATATCTCCATTAAAGCCAATGATGCTAATGACTCTGTTATTGTAGATCTTGGTAATGGCATTTTCTCTGTTAGTGTTACAGATCAAAATGGGTGCGTAGTGTTAGACAGTACAAACATAGGGGCTAACCCCTATAGCATGAATTTAGCGCTCACATCAACCAATACCTCTTGCCCTGGAGCAACTAATGGAAGTTTACAAGTCAATGTAACTGGTGGAGTTAGTCCTTATAGCTATTATTATTATCAAGATGTATCATCTGGTGGAAATGACACTCTTGTAAATGTAGATGCAGAAAATGGATATGGGAATTTTTCAAGTTCTGGTAGTAATTATTTTTACACTTCTTCATATTACAGTAAATCAGGTAATTATTCCTTTTTTAATAATTACGACAATTACGACTACAATTATTTTACCTACAATACCAATATTGATTTATCAACTGCAACCACAGCTTCACTTAATTTTTGGCAAATTGCTAAAACAGAAGGTGGATATGACTTTTGTTACATAGAATACTCTGACGATGGTGGTAGTAATTGGCAATCTATTCCATCTACCAACTACAATGGTAATGCCAGTAACTATTCGGGAACAACTCCCTCATTTGATGAAGATTCTTACACCGATTGGGGTATAAGTAATAATACTCCTTCTAATAATTGGTGGAAAGAAGAAAATTTTGATTTGAGCTTTCTTGCCGGAGAAAATGATGTAAGAATTAGATTTAGACTTACCTCAAACAGTAGTTCATACCGATATGGTTGGCTGTTAGATGACATCATGCTTACTGTAAATGATAACCAAGGACCTGTGGTGTATGACCTTTCTAGTGGAATGGTATATGTCCAAGTGGTCGATAGCGTTGGATGTGGCACTATAGATAGTACGTCTATAGGAGCTAACCCTTATAATATGAACATGTCTTTAACATCAAGTGATGTGTCTTGCTCAGGCGCTACCAATGGAAGTGTACAAGTAAATGTAAATGGTGGAGCACTGCCCTACTCTTACCAATATTATCAAGACACCTTATCGAATAACGTCATCATTGAGGATGGTGCAGAGTCTGGCGTTAGTAATTTTGTGAGTTCTGGAAGTGTTTACTTCTACTCCAATTCCACTTTTAGTCATACTGGAAGTTGGTGTTACTTTAATGACTACAACAATTATGACAACAATTATTTCACCTACAACACCGATATTGATTTAACTTATGCCAACAACGCTTCATTAAACTTTTGGCAAATCGCTAAAACAGAAGGTGGATATGACTTTTGTTACATAGAGTACTCTGATAATGGTGGCAACTCATGGCAACCCATTCCCACAAATTATTACAATGGTAGTGCCAGTAATTATTCTGGGACAACCCCCTCGTTTGATGAAGACTCTTACACGGACTGGGGTACAACCAACACTACCCCCTCCAATACTTCGTGGAAAGAAGAAAATTTTGATTTGAGCTTTCTTGCCGGAGAAAATGATGTAAGAATTAGATTCAGATTATACTCTAACAGCAGCCAATATCGATATGGTTGGTTATTAGATGATATTGTACTTACCATTAATGATATCAACAACAATGGGCCTGTGGCATATAATTTATCTAATGGGATGGTATATGTCCAAGTAACAGATAGTGTTGGATGTAGCATAACGGACAGCACCAATATTGGTGTTGACACGCTTTTTAATGTGACCATGCAGCCAAATAATGTAACCTGTTTTGGTGATCAAGATGGTTCGGTAAACATAAGTGTTAATGGTGGAGCTTATCCTTACACTTATACTTGGACATCCAATAGTGGGTCTAATCATACAGAAGATTTTGAATCTGCCGTTAATTCCAACTATTGGAGCTCCTACTCTGGTTACATTGGTGCAGCGTGTGGGGTAAATTCTGGAGCAAATGCTTTGGTTTTTGATCATGCTGGCCTTCGCTCTATGGAATCAACTGCACAAACTGCCGGACCCAACAGCTCTATAAGTTTTTATCTATTGTATGGTGATGGTACTAATAATTGTGAGTCTGTTGATGCTGGGGAAGAAGTTTCCTTAGAATTTTCGATAAATGGCTCGGTATGGAATAACATCAATACATACAGTTTACTGTCCTATCAATCTGGTGTTTTTGAATACATTGCAGAACCTATTCCAACAAGTGCATATGGTCCAAATGTATATTTCCGTATAGTACAATATTCTAACTCTGGTTCAGGATATGATGAGTGGTCCATAGATGATGTTACGCTCAACTTAGGTTCAGCAGGTACAAGTACAAGTAGTCCTATTACAAACCTAGGTCCAGGATTTTATAATGTTACCGTAACAGATTCTGCAGGATGTACAGAAAATCAAAATGTAACTATACAACAGCCACCTGCCTTAAATCATAATTTAAGCAGCACCAATGCCAATTGTCCTACTGGAAATACAGGAAGTGTGTCAGCCACAGCTACAGGTGGTGTGCCTCCGTATACTTACTATTGGTCTAATGGGCAAACTACCAGTCAAGTTAATAATGTAAGTGTTGGAACTTATCAATGCACTATTACAGATCAAAATGGCTGTGTATCTACAGGAGTTACTTCGGTAAGCTCTATTTCCAACCTCTCCGTTAACTTAAGCCATAATAATATTACCTGTTTTGGATCAAATAATGGATTTGCTAATGTTAGTGCAACTGGAGGAATTCCTCCCTACAGCTACAACTGGTCTAATGGACAAACTACTGGTCAAATTAGCAGTTTGGGTCCTGGTACATACAGCGTAACGGTGACCGATAATTTAAATTGCAGTAGCCAATTGTCTACCACCATTGTAGAACCTCCTGCTATCAATATCAACATCCAGCCTACCAATACCAGTCAAGGGTTAAATAATGGTAGTGCAAGTGCATCTGTTTCCGGTGGTTCTCCTCCATATTCTTTATTATGGAGTAGTGGTCAAGTATCTTATAACATATACAACTTAGCTCCTGGAAATTATACCTTAACCGTTACGGACAATAACAATTGCCAAGAATCACAATCTGTTGACATTCAAGGCTCAGTTGATATTCAAGAAAATGGAAGTTCATTAGCCGTCTCTATTACCCCAAATCCGTTTATCAATGAAGCATACATTACTATAAATGGATATCAAGGAATGTATGATTTAAAAGTCTTAAATATTCAAGGTAAAGAAGTAGAAAGACACGAAAAAATACAAGGTGGATTTGTGCTTAACAAAGGAGATAAAGCACCAGGTGTATACTTTATTGTATTACAATTGGAAGGAAATGAGTTGAAAGAGCGAATTATAATAGAGTAGATTATTTTATCTGCTCTGGATCTGCATCTGCTTTTTTGTTGAGTTGATGTTGCTTAAACATCCAGAATGTAGCTCCCCCTAACATTAAGAATAAGAAAAGGGTATTAGGATTATTACCTAATGGCTCTAATGTGTTTTCAAAAAGCCAAACTAACGAGTCTCTAAGCGGGTATACTAACCAATCCATAATTTTAATTTTCATGTCAAAAGTAAAAAATAATTGATATTCTTATACAGGTTATTAATTACTTTATTACTTAATTTAGTTTATGCTCAACATTTTAAGAACAAATCAGCCATTTGTTTTCATAGTTTCCGGATGGAGCATAATGCTACTTCATTTAATTGTTCACTTCAATGATCCTTATGGTTTTGAAGGTGATCATTTGTTTTTTAACCTCATCGGAATTCTTCCTAAGTTTTTATTTTACGTGCTGATATATATCGTTGTTTTTTTTACGGCTTTCTACATAAATGTTATCATCAACAGAAGTGTGCTGTTTCCTAAATCATTCTATCTGCCTGGATTATTATACATCGTTCTAATGTCTTGTTTTGACTCCATAGAAGAATTTGTATTACCCATTGTGGCGAATCTATTTTTAGTTTTTGCCCTTGGTAATTTGCTCAAAATATTTAGAAACGAATCTTGTAAAAATCTTGTTTTCAAAGCCAGTTTACACATACTTATAAGTAGTGTCTTTTTTTCTCTAAATATTTTTTTAATTCCGCTTATATGGGTGGTTTTATTTATCATTAGACCATTCAAATGGAGAGAATATGTTATGCCCATTGTTACCCTAATTGTCTTGTCTGCTTATGTCGTTCCATTTGGTATAATTAATAAAAATCTATCCGCAGTATTTATGACTTGGTGGGAGACTGGATTGATTAGTTATTTTGAATCAACCAACCTAATTATGCAGCTATTCACAGGTTTTGTTGCCATTACATTCATCTTATCAATTAGACCAATTGCCAGAACTTTTTTACACTCAAATAACCGATTTAAAAGAGTGGTATGGGTCGTTATTGCCATGCTCATATGTACCCTACTTTTGTGTGTTATTGATTTACTTATTTACAACCGCCCATTTGGAGCTATAATTCCGTTTTTTGTGCCTTTGGCCATCTTTTTATCTAATGGTTTTATTAGAAGCAAATACAAGTGGTTATGCGATGGTAGCTTGGTTTTATTTATTGTGGGTGTTTTCATAGCTCATTTCGTATAATGCATATAGATTAAATTATATCTTTGAAGCCCAAAATCAACTCAAATGAAATGCGGTGTAGTTACTTTTCCTGGATCTAATTGTAATCACGATATGATGTATGCTTTAGGCAACATCTTAGGACAAGAAGTCGTTGAATTATGGCATAAAGATACAGATACCCAAAATTGCGAACTTATTGTTTTGCCTGGTGGTTTTTCTTATGGAGATTACCTACGATCTGGTGCTATTGCCCGTTTCTCGCCTATAATGGATGCTGTAATTAATCATGCCAACAAAGGAGGTTTATTACTCGGTATTTGCAATGGTTTTCAAATTCTTTGTGAATCGGGGTTACTACCTGGTGCCTTATTACATAACAATAATCAAAAGTTCATTTGTAAAAATGTATACTTAACCCCTTCCTCTAAAACTGCTGGTTTAACTAAAGACCTAACTCAGGGTAAAGCCTATAAAATTCCCATAGCACATGGTGAAGGAAGATACTTTGCTGACGATGATACCATTCAATCTTTATTTGATAAAGATCAAGTGTTATTTCAGTACTGTAATCAAGATGGCATTATAAACGATGAGGTTAATCCTAATGGTTCGGTACAAAATATTGCAGGTGTAACCAATACTGCAAAAAATGTAATGGGTATGATGCCGCATCCCGAAAGAGCTGTTGATGAACTACTAGGCAATCAAGATGGTGTTGCACTTTTTGAGTCCCTCATCAATCTTTCTTTAGCTTAATTAGATTTTATATATCCTTAAAAATCATTACTAACCAGCTCAAAAACAAGTGGTTATACTTTATTAACAATTGTTTTTGAATCCTTTTTATTGGTTTCCTATTTTGCAATAAGGGTATTAATTAACTTAGTTTTGAGTTAATATATATACTGTTATGAAATCTAATTTATTATTTATTGTAGCCCTGTTATTTTCTGGGTTAAGCTATTCTCAACAAACGGTGAAAGGAAAAGTGGTTGATTTAGAATCTCAATTTCCTCTTCCTGGTGTTAATGTTCAATTTGTAAATGGAGATTTTAGCTCTGGCGTAGCCACTGCGGGTAATGGTACATTTAAAATTGAAAATGTGCCGTTAGGTAGACATCAAATTCGATTTACGTTTATTGGATATAAGCCCTTGGTGCAAACCATAGTAGTTAATTCTGGTAAAGAAGTAGTACTCAACGTAGAAATAGAAGAATCTATGGAATTACTAGAGGAATTTGAAATCACTTCAAATGAAAATAGAGAAGTAAATAATGAAATGGCTATCATTAGTGCTCAACAATTTTCTGTAGAAGAAACCGAGCGATATGCCGGAAGTAGAGGTGATCCAGCTAGAATGGTGTCTAACTTTGCTGGCGTACAAGGTGCTGATGACAGTAGAAATGACATCATAGTTAGAGGAAATTCTCCTCTTGGGGTAATTTATCGTGTAGAGGGAATTACCATTCCCAACCCAAACCATTTTGCCATTTCAGGTTCATCTGGTGGGCCACTAAGTATTCTTAACAATAAATTTTTAGGCAATAGCGACTTTTTCTCCGGTGCATTTCCAGCAGAATATGGAAATAGTACCGCTGGTGTTTTTGACCTTAAAATTAGAAATGGAAACAGTGAAAAAACAGAGTTTACTGGTCAGGTTGGTTTATTTGGTGCTGAATTTTTAGCAGAAGGTTCTTTATCTAAAAATAGTGCCGCTTCTTTCTTGGCTATGTATAGATACTCCACGGTAAAAATTTTCAGTCTAATGGGAATTAATTTAGGAACATCTGCTGTACCAAAATATCAAGATTTTGCTGCTAAAATAAATCTACCTTTCGAGAAAGGTGGTAATCTGGCCATTTGGGCTCTTGGAGGAAATAGCAATATAAACATCATGATTAGCGACCAAGAAGACAGCACACAAATAGATTTATATGGAGAAAACACCAAAGACCAACGATTTGGTACAGGAATGTTGGTTGGTGGGTTAACCTACACCAAGCCTTTAAATGAAACTTCATTTATCAAGTCTACTACTTCAATTAATTTAGAACAACAGCTCTCTAGTCACGATACAATATCAAGAGGAGCGAACTGGAATGATGTGACATTGTATCCATATATGGCCTATAACTTTACCACCACTAGATATGCTAATGCTACATCATTCAACAAAAAAATAAATAAAAAAAATTCCTTAAAAATTGGTTGGGTAGCCGATTTAGGCCTGTTTAATTTTAGAGATAGTGTAACGACTAACGCTGCTCAACAGACCTATCGACCAAGATTTAATAGTTCTGGTAGCTTTTTACAAATACAACCATACATCAACTGGAAACATAAATTTTCAGACGACCTAACACTTGTAGCGGGGATAACAAGCTTCTACCTCAATATTGGCGAATCTTTCTCTCCATTTGAGCCAAGACTGGGCTTAAAATGGAATACTTCTGAAAAGGGTGCGCTATCATTTGGTTTAGGCTATCATTCGCAAACACAGCCAATGTATACCAGATATTATATCAATGAAGGAAATAATGAAGCCCATAATGAAGGATTAGGGCTTACCTACAGCAAACATGCTGTATTGGGTTATTCTCATCAAATTAGCAAAAACGTAGGGCTAAAAGTAGAAACCTATTATCAAGACTTAACAGGTATCCCTGTTGAAACCTCTCCATCTGCTTTTTCTTTGATGAATGCAGGAAGCGGTTTTGCTAGAGTTTTTCCAGATACGTTAGTGAATGAGGGCACAGGTTACAATTATGGTGTTGAATTTACACTCCAACGTTACTTTAATAAAAACTGGCATGCCTTATTCTCTGGATGCTTATATAATTCAAGGTATGTAGCCAGTGATGGAATAGAGCGAAACACCAGTTTTAATGGCATGTATGCGGTAAATTTCTTAGCAGGAAGAGAATTTGAGTTTGGAAAGAACAAAACTTTTGGATTGGGAGTTAAAGTAACCGGTGCCGGTGGAAAGAGAAGAGGAACTGTTGACCCAGTTGCTTCTGCTGATCAAGGAGAAGTAATCTTTTTTGATGATGGATTTAACGAAGAAAAATTTCAAGATTATTTCCGATTTGATATTAAAACAACTTACAAAGTCAATAAAGACAAAGTCATGCATGAGTTTGGCTTAGATTTGGTCAATTTAACCAGCGCAAAAAATATTTTAAGTTATTCTTACGCCCCCAATAATGATGGTGTAAATGACATGAATGATATTGCACTTAATTACCAACTCGGCTTTTTACCCATTTTCTACTATAGAATAGATTTTTAAGGAGTTTTTTCTGGAGCTGAAGAGTCTAAAAATTTCCTAATTATTTGACTCAATTTATCTGTTGCCAATTTATTTGTACTAGTAAATAATAAATTTTTTGTTTTGTCTTTGCTTAAGCAGTAAATACCATAAACTAGTTCATCATTTACTTTCCAACCCGTATTGGCAACTTCAATACTTTGTATATTACTAATAAGTAGTTTTGTCTCCCCTAAAATGGAAATAGGTTTGGTTCGTGAAGAAATCTTTTCTTTAGATATAGTCCAAGATGTATTTTGCAATTGAGAAAACCCAAAAAAAAGTAACACAATCCAAAAGATGGGGAGACCTAAATAAAATACCACATCTCCTGTGCCTGTGAATAAAGAGCCTAGCCAAACAATAAAAATTATTACGCTAAAAAACAAAACAAAAATTCCAATAAAATAATTCTCACCGTTTTCTTTTTTAGCGCTTATTAATAATTCTTCTTTACCAAATTGATCTTCAACAATACTTACATGGTAGTCTGTATTTTTAATTTTTTTACTGGTGGTGTTGATTTTTTCAAACTCCTTTAATATGTCTTCAATATTTTCCAATTCTATGAAACTTTTAATTAAGCTGTGAAACCTATTTTATCATTAATTTTTTGCTGGATATATTCTAAAGCTTTTTTATTAAAGTTATGGGTGATGAGCTTATAACTTTTGTTGGTATTTGTGAAAACTATTAGGTGGTAACTATGTCTATTGTTAAATCTTGTTCCTGAACTAGATACTTCAAGATGTGTGATTTCGCTTTTCAATAGTTCAATTTTACCTTTTTCTGAAATGGACTTTGTATAAAATGTAATTCTATCATTTCCAACATTTAAGTGCTCCACATCATTTATTGTTTTTGCTGAAAATAAAAAGTTTTTAACTGCAATAAATGAGGGAATGTAAAAAAGAAAGAAGCAAAAAACTGCTGAATAAAAATCATAACTACCAGAATTTAATGGTGGTAATTCTAAAGAAAATTTAATCTTTACTATTATCGCTATCAATAAGATAATCGACATAACAAAATTAAGAACAACCCATAAAACGTCAGACATCTTTTCAAATGCTCCCATTGCTTTCTGTATATTTTGTTTAGAATGAATAATATTAAGTGTTTTTTGTCCAAACTGATCTTCATTAACTGACATATCGAAATGAGCATTTTCTATTTTAACAGAAGTGATTTCTTCAAACTCTTTTAATATGTCTTCGTTATTTTCCAATTCTATTTGTCTTTTAATTAGGCGGTGAGACCTATTTTATCATTAATTTTTTGTTGGATATACTCTAAAGCTTTTTTATTAAAATTATGGGTGATGAGCTTATGGCTTTTGTTGGTATTTGTGAAAACTATTAAGTGGTAACTTGGTCTATTATTAAATCTTATTGCTGATAGAGACACATCAAGTTTTTTTATTTCGCTATTCAATAATTCTATTTTTCCTTTAAATGAAATAGGCTTTTTATAAAATGAAATTCTATCATTTTCAACATTTAGGTGCTCCACATTTTTTAATGTTTTATAACCTAATAGCAAAAAGCCTACACCTAAGAAGAGTGATAAAAAGTAAAAAATAATTCCTAAATAATTTTCATAATCTTTCGAACTACCAAAATCTGATGGTGGTAATTCTATAGAAAATGTAAAATTTACTATTATTGTTATTAAAAGGATAATCGAAATAATAAAAAAGATAGCAAGCCAAATGACGCCAAACACTATTTCAAATACTCCCATTGCTACCTTTCCTTTTTTTGCTGAGTGAATAATATTAAGTGTTTTTTGTCCAAACTGATCTTCATTAATAGACATATCGAAATGAGCATTTTCTATTTTAACAGAAGTGAATTCTTCAAACTCCTTTAATATGTCTTCGGTGGTTTCCAATTCTATTTATCTTATATACCTATGAATTTCTCAATTACATCATCAAGAGCATTTACCAGTGCTGGTTTAAAGCTGCCATAAATTTCTCGTTTATTTTCATTTTTTAGAATTGCAGTAAGCACATATTTTGTCTTAATTCCTCTTTTGGTACTGAACAACTTTCTAACCACCTCGAATCGATCTAATTCATTACAATTTATCTGATTTTTGTATACGGTATACCTACCAAATAAAACTTTTTTTTTTGTAATTGTTTCTTGATTGATTTCAAAAAATGCTTCTACAAATAATGCATTAAAGGCTATAGCATAAGATGTGATTATTAAGGGAGCAATAATGAATGCATTATTTTGTACAACAAAGAGAGTTAATAAAATAAAAAAAGCCAGTAATACTATTAGTGTTATTTTTTTTTGTTTTTGGGTTTTAGTTTGCCCTCGAAATCCAAATAAATTTATAAAGAGCGTTTCTTTTCCAAACTGGTCTTGTGTAAACCTTAATGTAAAATTTGGATTGGTTTCTTCCCTGGCCGCAAAATCTTCAAACTCCTTTAATATGTCTTCGTTATTTTCCAAGTCAATTAATTTTCAATACCTATAAATTTTTTGATTACAAGCTCCAAATCCCTAACATCGTATTTATCGCCACTTTTAAAAAGAAGCATTTCTTTTCCACTAGAAAAGTTTAAATATAAATTGTGTCTTATTACTACTCCATCTTCACTTTTTCCTGTTTCTGTTTTCGTTTTTAGATAATTTATGTTCTTGGTGTGAATTGATTTAACTGTAATTTGTTGTTTAAATATAACTTTCTTTATGATTATTTTACCTTTTGTAATAACTACATGGCTATGTGTGTTAAGTGAAAAAATGAATAAAATAAAAGGTGTTAAACAAAGTAGTTTTGCTACTAATTCCGAGTTATAAATGAGAATTAAGATGATTAATCCAAAAATTATCCCGAAAATAGTTCCCATAGTATCCCCACGTCTATGTGGTCTAATACTTAATTGGGTTTCCCCAAACTGTCCTTTTATGAGCTCAATATCAAAAGAATCATTACTGATTTGCTCTATCTTAATGTCTTCAAACTCTTTTAATATGTCTTCTTTGTTTTCCAAGTCTATTTATCTTGCTGCTAAGACGTAAGGCCTAATCTTTCATTAATTTTTTGACAGATGTGCTCTAAAGCCGGACGATTAAAGGCATGTCTAATTAATTTATGCTTTGAATTGTCTTTTGTGATAACTATTAAGTGATAACTCATAACACCGTTTGTAGTCATCCCAGAGCGGACAACTTCAACTTTAGCTACTCTACTTTTTAATAATTCTTTTTGTTTTTTTAATGAAATTGGTTTTGTAAAGTAGACTATTTTCTGTTGTGTAACATTTACATGTTGTTTATTGAGTAATTTACTTAAACCCCATAAAAAAAATGGAACTCCGATTGGGCTAAAAATAAATGCACTCCACATTGGGAAACCTTCTGCTCCAATAAGAAAAAGTATTCCAAAACTGCACCAGAAAAAACCAAAAAAAACTAAAAAAACTCCAAAACTCTGATGATTATATTTGGATAAGTAAATGATCTCGTCTTGAATTAAATTACTTTTCACCTTAAATGGATATGACTTTGATGGCTTGCTTGTGAAATTGGGTTCTTTTAATTTTTTTTCAAAAGCTACTTGAGATTTGGTTTTTTTTAAAGATGAAAGCTGGCCCTTATTGCTTTTATCTTGTATACCAATAAATTTCTCAATTACATCATCTAAAGCATTTACCAGTGCTGGATTATGGCTACCATAAATTTCTAGTTTATTTTCATTTTTAAAGCTTGCGATAAGCTCAAAATTTACCTTTGTTCCTTTTTTGGTCCTATACTCCTGTCTAACCACCTCGAATCGATCTAATTCATTACAGTTTATCTCCTTTTTGGATATGATATACCTACCAAATACCACTGATTTTTTTGCAATGATCTCTTTATTGATTTCAAAAAAAGTATCTACAAATAATAAATAAAAAGCTACAGCATAAAAAAGAAGCATAAAAGCTCCAAAAACGAATGTAAATGGGATGAAAAAAACCAATAGTACTATTGATATGATTATTTTTTGTTTTGGGCTTTTAAATTGCCCTCCTAATCCGAATAGCTTTATAAAAAGTGTTTCTTTTCCAAACTGGTCTTGAGTAAACTTTAATGTAAAATTGGGATTGGTTTCTTCCCTGGCCGCAAAGTCTTCAAACTCCTTTAATATGTCTTCGGTGGTTTCCAATGCTAGTTTTTTAAAATTCCCTGTGTCTGAATTAACTCTGTTCTGTTATAAAATTTTCAATTATTCTCTTTAAATCATTTACTTGTCTAGTACTATGTTTAAAAATCTTTATTTTTTTTCTATTTCGAAAACGGATGTACAAAATAGAAAATGAGCTTTTGGATGTTTGGACTTTTTCTCTTATAAAACTTATATTTTTAATATGATACGATTTAGTATTGACTATCTTCTTAAAAATTAATTTTTTAACTGTTATATTTTTGTTGTTGATAATGAAATGGGTGGTTCTATGAGAAATCAATAAGCATAATAAGTATGTAGAAACATGTACTAATATCGTTTTATAAACTTCCTCAGGAATTAAAATAAAACAAATTATCATACTGGTAATAAAAATAAAAATCAGCGATATGTCCATCCATTTATTATATTTCTTGTCTTTTAATGGAAGCCCTCCTCTAATTGTTTTAATGTGTAAATGTTTTTTACCAAACTGTCCTTTAATTAACTCTACATTAAAATATTCACTACTAAGTTGATTTTTTTTAATGTCTTCTAACTCCTTTAATATGTCTTCGGCGGTTTCCTCTTGTATACCAAAAAATTTCTCAACTACATTATCTAAAGCATTTACCAGTGCTGGTTTACCGCTTTTATAAATTAAAAGCTTATCTCCAGATTTAAATCTTGCGATAAGTGAATAATATATTTGTTGACCGCCCCCTGTTCGAACTACTTGGAAACAAACTAATTCTTTGCAATTTATCTCTTTTTTGGATAGCGTAATCCTACCAAACAATACTGCTTTTTTTACAATTGTTTCTTTGTTAATTTCAAAGAAAGTATCCACAAATAATAAAAAAAAGAGAAGAAGTAAAAATAGGGGTGCAAAATATCCAAAAAGGATACCTGGAATTCCAAAAATAGCTAAAACTATTAATTTTTGTTTTTGGTTTTTAAATTCCCCCCCGTATCCCAATAACTTTATAAAGAGTGTTTCATTTCCAAACTGGTCTTGAGTAAACCTTAATGTAAAATTTGGATTGGTTTCTTG
This sequence comes from uncultured Flavobacteriales bacterium, assembly GCA_913042175.1. GTDB lineage: Bacteria > Bacteroidota > Bacteroidia > Flavobacteriales_D > Parvicellaceae. Next base: position 619 of record CAJWIX010000057.1, on the reverse strand, counting down.
CCTGGCCGCAAAGTCTTCAAACTCCTTTAATATGTCTTCGGTGGTTTCTATTGTTCCTAAGCTTTATTTGTAATTTAACTTAACATGCCAACTCAGTTGACCAGCATGAATTCCTTCGTGCCTAATGGAATGCATAATGGCATCTTTATAGCTGTTATTTCTTAAAAAAAAGAGGTCTTTATCAGTGGTTTTAAGTAAATCTTCATCTGATAATTCACTCACAAAATGTATTGATTTTTGATGAATGTGCTTGAACATATTCCAAACCTCATCGTAAGGCGGATAATCTTCTTTGTTAGAAGTTGGTGAACTTCCCATGCTAAATGTTTTGGCCCATGAAATGCGCTCAGATGGCCCTTTGCACAAATACATCACTAACCAATTTTGGGTTACAGTTAAGTGGCCTATTTCCCAAATAATGGGGTTTACTTTTTTATTTTTAATGGTGTGAATCTCATAAGGGTCTACCCCTTTCAATTGACTTAAATAAAACCTGGTCATTTCTCTAGTTTGGTCCATCTGTTCAGCAATAGTTTTTGCTATCATGGTTTGCTTTTTTGAATGAATAATTCAACTTCTCTTGCTGTTTTCTCTAAGTTTTTTGCGACTTCTTTAGAAA
>CAJWIX010000056.1 GCA_913042175.1 uncultured Flavobacteriales bacterium | reverse complement strand
AAGAATTTGATTTCAACACCTTTTTAGGAAAAGAATCATCATCTGCTGATAAATTGGTTGAAAACTTCGTAAAATGTAATAGTTGCGGAGCTTCTTCCTCTTTGCCAGAAAATGTTTCATCTGCACTTTGTCCCTACTGTGCTACTCCATTGGTTATTGAAGAAGCTCAACAAGAAAATTTAATTCAACCAAAATCTCTTCTTCCCTTTAAATTAGACAAAAATCAGGCTAAAACCAATTTTAAACAATGGATTAATAAATTGTGGTTTGCACCAGGAGATTTAAAAAAATCTGCTCTCAATTTTGATCATTTTAAAGGAGTGTATATTCCATATTGGACTTATGATACCGATACTAAAACTGCTTATAGTGGACAACGTGGTGAATACTATTACGTAAATGAATCATACACCACTACCGAAAATGGAAAAACCGTAACAAAAACACGTCAAGTAAGAAAAACAAGATGGTATAATGTAAGTGGGCATGTACAACATTTTTTTGATGATATTTTAACTGTTGCAACTAAATCATTAAATAAAAAATACATCAATAAATTAGAGCCATGGGATTTGGACAATTTAGTTGCATTTGATAAAAGTTATTTAAGTGGTTTTATTACGGAGAAGTATCAAATTAATCTAAGTGAAGGATTTGAAATAGCTAAAGATATTGCTGATGTTAAAATTAGAACTTTAGTGAAAAGAGATATTGGTGGAGATGATCAACGAATTATTTTGCTGAATACCAATTATGAAAATATAAAATTCAAACACTTACTCTTACCTGTGTTTGTTTGCGCCTACAAGTACAAGAACAAATTATATCAGTTTTTAGTTAACGGAAGAACTGGCGAGATACAAGGAGAAAGGCCTTATAGTTGGATAAAAATTGTTGCTTTTGCATTTATAATTCTAGCTATTATAGCTGCATTAGTTTATTTCACACAATAAAATGAATGTTGTAATCTACGTTTATGATGGCATGACTATGCTTGATGCCATTGGACCTTATGAGATTTTAAGAAATGTAAAAAAAACTGATATAAAATTCGTTTCAAAAGAAAAAGGAGAAATCAAAGCTGATACGCATTTTATTCACATCAACTCCAAGTATAGTATTGACGAAATATCTAAAGCAGACGTGTTAATCATTCCTGGTTCTTCTAATGCTTTTGTAAGAGAAATGAAGGATAAAAAGGTCTTAAATTGGATTAAAAAAATAGATTTGAGTACACAGAAAACAGTATCGGTGTGTACAGGGTCTATTATCTTAGCTTCAACTGGATTATTAAAAAACAAAAAGGCAACATCTCACTGGAAAGCTGTAAATATGTTGACTCAATTTGAGGTTAATCCAGTTAGGGAAAGAATAGTAAGTGAGGGTAAATACATTACTGCCGCAGGAGTTTCAGCAGGAATTGATATGGCTATATATCTGGTTAATGAATTAAAAGGTGAAAAAGCCGCTAAGGCAGCACAGCTTTCTATTGAATATGATCCTAATCCAATGTTTAACTCAGGAAATTACCTAAATGCAGAACAAGATGTCATTAAATTATCAGAAGAAATAATGGAAAATGATGCCAAAAAAGACTTGTCTCTATGGGAAATTTTAGTGAATGCCAGAACATTACTAAAACTTAAAAAAAACACTGATAATTAAAAAAAAGTCCACTGTTATAGAATAGAGTGGTCATCCATTATCTAAACCTTGCTCTTTAGATTTATAGTTTTAAATGATTGTTTAAATTAGCTAAAAGAATCTATAAACTCTATGCAATACAAAGAATTTTATACTAAACGTTAACCTTTATTGGAAGATTACATTGGAAAAGATAGCAAAACCTATAAAAAGAAGTAACATAAGACAAAAACTGGGGAAAGAGTTTTTCATCCTAAAAAGAAAATGGAAGTGGTCTTTTAGTACACGAAAATACTCAGGAAGAAGTTTGCAAGGAGATTTCAACCACTCAGTATTTACCCATAAGTCTTTGATATTACGTCCACTCAAAAATGTAGACATGTATCTTCAAGAAAATAAGAGAACTAATCTTCAAATAGCAATTGAACATCTTAATGAAGTTGAAATTAAGCCTAACGAGTATTTTTCACTATGGAAACTAGTCGGGCGACCAACTAAAAGAAAGGGCTATCTAGAAGGGTTAGTACTAAAAAGTGGTAAAATAGACAAGGATATTGGAGGTGGGCTTTGTCAACTAGGAAATCTATTGTTTTGGATTTTTGCTCATAGTCCATTAACTATCAAAGAGAGATATCGACATGGATTCGATGTATTCCCAGATGTGAATAGAAAAGTGCCATTTGGAGCTGGAGCAACATTGTCTTATAATTACGTTGACCTTCAAGTAAAGAACGAGACCGAAAATAGTTTTAAAATCAAATTATGGTTAGACGATACTCATTTGAATGGAGAGTTATTTTCAAAGACCGATGTAAATGAGTCTTACAGAATAGAGGAAAGAAATCATAGAGTTGAGCAACAATTTTGGGGAGGTTATTCTAGGCATAATCAAATTTTTAAAATCGTGACAACTGAGAATTCTGAAAATGAATATTTACTTGTGGAAAATCACGCGATCATGATGTATGACCCCTTCCTTGAAAATAAAAAAAAGACTAACAATGTGCACAGTACATAGTATTTGTCAAAAACTAAAAACAAAAAATTTCAAGTGAAATTCCTAGCGCAAGGATATCCATAAAACAAAAAAAGGCTCTAAGTGTAATCTTAAAGCCATTTTTAAATTGAAAAATTGGTGGCGCGGGGGGGAATCGAACCCCCGACCTCAGGGTTATGAATCCTGCGCTCTAACCGTCTGAGCTACCGCGCCAAAAGAGGCGCAAATATAGATAAATTTACATAAGTAACTTCATCCTATTTATTGGTTTCTAAAATTTTATTTTTATCATTTTTTTTAATCTATTAAGTTTGTATTTAATTTTTTCTATATTGCCACCTGAAGAAGAAAGAATAGAAAAGCAAAACAGCTATGGATAAAGTCAGAATTGATTTAGAATACATTATAAAAACCTCTCCAACCATACTTTTCAACTGCCTAAGTACACCTAGTGGGCTATCTGAATGGTTTTCAGATGATGTGAATATTAAAGATGATAGGTACACATTTTTTTGGGACGGTAGTGAAGAAACTGCTATACTTAAAACGGTTAGAAAAAGTGAATCGGTTAAATTCCAATGGGAAGATGACGAAGGGGAAGATTATTTTTTCGAAATGACAATTAGGATAGATGATTTAACCAAAGATGTAGCTCTTTTGGTTACAGATTTTGCTGATGAAGGTGAAGAAGATGAAATCCAACTCATGTGGGATAACAACATTGATAAATTAAAGAAAGCTATAGGAGGATAATTACTTTTCATTAACTTAATCATTTTGAAATGAAAAGAATTGGTTGGATGATCATATCCTCATTTAGTGGTCCTTTCCTACTAAATTTTATAATCTGGATGCTTATTTTAGACATGCAGTTTCTTTGGCTGTATGTAGATGACTTGATGGGCAAAGGGTTGGAATGGAACATTATCCTTGAGTTACTATTGTATGCATCTGCTAATTGGGTTCCATTAGCCTTACCTTTATCTGTTTTATTGGCATCTATCATGTCTTTTGGTAGCTTAGGAGAAAAAAATGAATTATTAGCTCTTAAAGCTGCGGGAATTTCCTTATTTAAAATCATGAGACCACTAATTGTAGTTGTTTTTATGATTGCAGTTTTTGCTTTTTATTTCACCAATAATTTATGGCCAGTAGCAAATTTTAAAATGCGAGTTTTACTTAGAGACATTCAAAATACCAAAGTAGCACTTGTATTACAACCTGGAGTTTTTTTTAAATCAGATAATTTCTCTATAAGAATAGGAGATAAAAATAAAGCAGGAAATGAATTTTCTGATATTCTTATATATGACCATAGCAACATGAATAGACAATCTCTTGGTGCTTGGTCATACAAAAGTGATCCAAGAGATTATAAAAGAGTTATTAGAGCAAAGAAAGGGAAACTTGTTAACCCCGAAGATAAATCTAAACTTAGTTTAGAACTAGAAGATGGTTATATGATACAAGAATGGGACCCAAAATCTTTTAAAGAATCTAATATTCCATTTACTAAATACAACTTTAAACAAACAACCATTTCCTTTGAGATGAATGCTTTTGAATTTCAACGGTCAAGTGAAAAATCATATCAAAAAGAACAATACTTATTAAACTTATCTCAACTATATAAACTAAATGACTCGGTAAACACTGAACGAAAAAAAAGATATGACAAGATTGCTCAGATCATTACTAATGAGTTTTATCTCACTAAGGATTCTTCGTTAGACAATAAACAAGAATTAAATTTCAACTTCAAATCAATTTTCAGTAATCAGTCTAAAAAACTTCAAAAGAAAAATTATAAAGTGGCTACCAAAAGATTAGATCAATTAAAAAATCACATTAGAATTGCAAAATCAAAAGAAAAATCTTCAAAAGACTATTTAAGTGATTTGAAAATTGAATGGAATAGAAAGTTTACATTATCCTACGCTGTTTTAATGCTATTCTTCTTAGGGGGTCCTTTAGGCGCTATTGTCAAAAAAGGTGGACTGGGATGGCCTGTAATTACTGCTATACTTATCTTTTTAGTATATTTTATTCTTACGAGAGCTGGTGAAGAAATGGCTGCTAATTATAACTTGGGACCAAATTTAGGCATGTGGCTAAGTGCAATATGTATCACTCCAGTATCTATTTTTATATTTTATAAAGCCAACCAAGATGCTCGAATATTCGACACAGAATGGTATACTAAGATGCTTAGGAAATTAGTTGGGAAATGAAAATTTTACAAATCTGCCATAAACCACCCTACCCTCTTATTGATGGAGGCTGTATTGCCATAAAAAATATCAGTGAAGGACTAATTCAAAAATTTGGGAGCATAAAAATATTAACCATAAGTACACTAAAACATCCATTTATTGAAAATGAGTACCCAAAAAACTTTATAAAGAAAAGCCAACTAGAACATGTTTTTGTTGATACTAAACTTAATATAGTGGATGCTTTTTCAAATTTAGTTACCTATGATTCCTACAATATTTCTCGATTCTTTTCTCCAGATTTTAATGCTCTAATCATAAAAACATTAAAGTCAGCAACATTTGATGTTATTCTATTAGAAAGTTTATTCACTACACCATACATTCAAACACTACGCTCTTATTCTAGTGCAAAAGTCATTTTGAGATCACATAACTTAGAACATATTATATGGAAAAGATTGGCTAATGAAACACAAAATCCAGCAAAAAAAATATACCTTAATTTATTGTCCAATCAATTAAAGAACTACGAATTAAATGTAATTAACGATGTTGATGGGATTGCTTGTATAAGTGTAGAGGATGAAAAAAAATATAAAGAACTAAACTGTAACATCCCACTTGCTTGTATACCTTTTGGAATTGACACAAATAACTATGTTCCAGTTAAAAAAGAGGCAAAAGAAAATGATATAATTAAATTTTTCCATCTTGGTGCAATGGACTGGAAACCAAATCTTGAAGGTGTTGGATGGTTAATACAAAATGTTTGGCCAAAAATTATGGAACATATTCCAAATTCAGAGCTTCATCTTGCTGGAAAAAACATGCCCGATTGGTTAATCAATGGAAATTACAAAGGAATTATAAATCACCAAAAAGTGGATGATGCTGTTGGTTTTATGAATGACATGGACATCATGCTTGTACCCTTACTTTCAGCGGGTGGTATTAGAGTAAAAATAATTGAAGGCATGGCCCTAGCCAAGCCTATTATTTCAACTTCTATTGGCGCAGAAGGTATTGAACACAATGAAAATCTAAAAATTGCCAACAACGAAGATGAATTTTTAGCGCAAGCCTTATCATTAGTGAATAATCCAAAAGAAATTTTAAAACTGGGTCAATCAGCAAAACAACATGTTTCATCTTTTTACAACAATGAGAGAATAGTTAATGATTTAATTGAATTCTGTAGTAATTCCGTATGAAACTTCTTTTTCTCACATCAAGATTCCCCTATCCTACAAATAAAGGTGACAAGTTAAGAGCCTATTATCAGATTAAAGAAATTTCTACACAAAACGAAATTCATCTTGTTTCTCTATCTGATGTTAATATTGACAAAAGTGAGGTTGAACATTTAGATAAATACTGTAAAAGCATTACCATTTTATATTTACCATTATGGAGAAGGTTATTGAACTTAACTAGAGCCTTTTTTAACAATAAGCCTTTCCAAGTCAATTACTTCTACACCTATTCCTTTCAAAAGAAAATAAATAAGCTCATAGAAGAATTAAAGCCAGATCACATCTTTTGTCAACTGATAAGAACTGCTCTTTACATGAAAGACCAACACCATATTCCCTCCACAATAGACTATATGGATGCTTTATCAAAAGGAATACAAAGACGTATACCTATAGCTTCATTTTGGATGAAACCTATTTTAAAAACAGAATATGCAAGACTTAAAAATTTCGAAAACTTAGCTTATGAATTCTTTAATCATCATACTATAATCTCATCTGTTGACAGGAATGATATTTTTCATGAAAAAAACAAAACCATTCAAGTAGTTCAAAATGGCATTGACACAGCATACTACAACTCAAAAGATGTTGAAATAAAGTATGACTTGGTTTTTATTGGAAATCTTAGCTACCCACCAAATATGCATGCAGCAACATTCATTGCCCATGAAATTTTACCAGCAATTTTATCTAAATTTCCTCAAATAAAAATACTCATAGCTGGAAGTAACCCTACATCTAAAGTTTTAAAATTACAAAACAAGCATATAGATGTTAAAGGATGGTTCAACGATATAAGAGATGCCTATTGTAGTGGCAAAATATTTTTTGCGCCTATGGCTATTGGAACAGGACTGCAAAACAAACTTTTAGAAGCCATGTCTCTTGGAATTCCCTGCATAACTTCAGCTCATGCCAATAGGTCTTTGCACGCTTTACATATGCAAAATATTTTTATCGGAAGTGATGTTAAGGATTACATCAACCATATCACAGAATTATTAGAGAACAAAGACTTAAGACATCAAATGGGTAAAGAAGGAAGACTATTTGTAGAGAAAAATTACAATTGGAATATGGCTAATGAAAAACTATATTCAATATTTAATTCTAAACAAGGTGACAAGCAGAAGTAAATTAAATATTAAATTTGCCTAAAACAATCAAATGAACTCAGTAGAAGAAGCGTTAGAAGACATAAAAAAAGGCAAACTTGTCATTGTAGTTGATGATGAAGACAGGGAGAATGAAGGTGATTTTGTTACTGCAGCCCGCAACGCAAATCCTGAGTTGATAAACTTTATGGCGACACATGGAAGAGGCCTTATCTGCACTCCATTAATTGAAGAAAGGTGTGATGAATTAGGGCTAGACTTAATGGTTGACTCTAATAACTCTCATTTTGATACGCCATTTACCGTATCTGTTGATTTAATTGGAGATGGCTGTTCCACTGGAATTTCAGCTACTGATAGAGCAAAAACTGTTCAAGCATTAATTAATCCTGATACGAAACCAAAAGAATTAGGTAAACCCGGACATATATTCCCTTTAAGAGCTAAGGCAGGTGGAGTTTTAAGAAGAGCTGGACATACAGAAGCAGCAGTAGATTTAAGTAGATTAGCTGGCTTTGAACCTGCAGGACTTATTGTAGAAATCATGAATGAAGATGGTTCCATGGCCAGACTTCCTGAATTAAAGAAAATTGCACAAAAATTTGATTTAAAAATCATAACCATTGAGGATTTAATTTCCTACAGAATGAAGCATGAAACCTTGATTGAGGAAGTTGTTGAGGTGGATATGCCTACCAAATATGGAGATTTCAAATTAAAAGCATTCAAACAAACTACAACAGGTGAAGAACATTTAGCACTTATCAAAGGTTCTTGGAAAAAAGATGAACCTGTTATGGTTAGGGTTCATTCATCTTGTTTTACAGGCGATATCATAGGGTCTCTACGATGCGACTGTGGAGATCAACTCTATTCAGCTATGAAGATGATAGATGAGGCAGGAAAAGGAGTTATTATATACATGAACCAAGAAGGAAGAGGAATTGGATTGTTGAATAAACTCAAAGCGTATAAATTACAAGAGGAAGGATACGATACATTAGAAGCCAATTTAAAACTTGGTTTTAAAGGAGACGCTAGAGATTATGGTGTTGGTGCTCAAATACTCAGATCTGTTGGTATTAGAAAAATGAAATTATTATCCAATAATCCCAAAAAACGTACAGGACTTATTGGGTATGGATTAGAAATTATAGATACTGTACCTATAGAAGTAGAGTGTAACGTTCACAATGAAAAGTATTTGGCCACAAAAAAGTCTAAAATGGGCCATAAACTCAAATTATAGTAATTAACCAAGATGCTGCAACGCTCTTAGTACATTTTCCTGAATTCTTACTGAAGGGTTAGTGTTGTCATCCTTTTTAAAGGGACTTCCACTAACTTTCTCATATAACTCTATATATCTTGATGTAACTGAGTCAACAAATGTGGTAGTCATTTCTGGAATAGTTTGATTTTCCTTTCCTTGAAAACCATTTTCCATAAGCCACTCTCTAACGAATTCTTTACTTAATTGCTTCTGAGGTAAATCATTATTTAATCGATGGACATACTCATCAGCATAAAAATAACGACTTGAATCAGGTGTATGTATTTCATCAATTAGAAATATTTTACCATCTTTTTTACCAAATTCATACTTAGTATCAACTAATATTAATCCCCTTTCAGCAGCTAATTCAGTTCCTCTTTTAAAAATAGCTCTCGTATAATTTTCCAGTTGTTCGTAATCCTCTTTACTGACTATACCTTTTGCTATAATTTCTTCTTTAGAGATATCTTCATCATGACCTTCATCTGCCTTTGTAGATGGAGTAATTATAGGTTGATCAAATTTTTGATGTTCTTTCATGCCTTCTGGAAGATCAACACCACATAGAGTTCTTGCCCCAGATTTATATGTTCTCCATGCATGTCCAGTAAGGTAACCACGAATAACCATTTCTACTTTAAATGGCTTACAATGATGACCAATTGTAACATTGGGATCTGGAGTAGAAATTCGCCAATTTGGCACTATATCTTCTGTAGCTTTTAGAAACTTTTCAGCCAATTGGTTAAGGACTTGACCTTTATAAGGTATTCCTTTAGGTAAAACAACGTCAAATGCTGATATTCTGTCAGTTACAATCATTACTAAATAATCGTTATTGATGTTATACACATCCCTAACCTTTCCATGATATACATCCACTTGATTAGGAAATTCAAAATTTGTTTGTGTTATAGTATTCAATTTATTTTTCATTAAATGCATTGATAATAGTCTTTACTAATTGATGTCTAATAACATCATGTTCATCCAATTTTACTATACTAATTTCTTTATGGTTTTTAAATAAGTTAAGCGCAATTTTTAATCCACTATCTTGATTTTTTGGCAAATCTACTTGTGTCACATCTCCCGTAACAATAAACTTAGCTGACCTCCCCATTCTTGTTAGAAACATTTTTATTTGACTTTGAGTCGTATTCTGCCCCTCATCCAATATAACAAATGCTTGATCTAAGGTTCTTCCACGCATAAAGCCTAATGGAGCAATTTGTATCACACCACTTTCTAAATACTCGCTTAATTTTTCAGAAGGAATCATATCCCTAAGGGCATCATATAACGGTTGTAAATATGGATCCAATTTTTCTTTTAAATCACCAGGTAAAAACCCTAAATTCTCTCCAGCCTCAACAGCTGGCCGAGTCAAAATTATTTTTTTTACCAATCGTTCTTTTAATGCTTTTACCGCGAGAGCTACAGCAGTGTAGGTTTTTCCAGAACCTGCAGGACCAACTGCGAATAACAAATCATTTTTTTGAATTGAAGTTACCATCTTAAGCTGATTCTTTGTTCTTGCTTTAATCACCCTACCCTTATTCCCATATACAAGAACTTCTTTTCCAGCTAATTCTTTTGCATCTATTTTGTACTTGTTGTTTAAAATATCATTCAACGTAGATAATGGCAGTTGATTAAAATTCTCATAATAGGTAATAATCTTATCCCAAACCTCTGAAAAATGCTTTACAGAACTCTCATCTCCCATGAATTTTAAGACGTCTCCCCTCAACACGAATTTCATTTTTGGAAAAAATGTTTTTATAGCTTTATAATTCACATCGTTTCTTCCAAACACTCCTGCTTGTACTTTGGGATGAATATTAATTTTTTTCTCTATCAAAAACTATAATCTGTTAGCTGGTAAATTAGTGTATATTTGGGTGTCAAAGTTAAACAATAGGAGAAATAAAACGATTAAAAAAAGATGTTAATTACACTAACTTCTGACATGGGATTAAAGGACTACTATGTTGCAGCTGTGAAGGGAGCAATATATAATCAGTTGCCTGATGTGAAGATTGTAGATATAAGCCACGACATTCCACCTTTTGATATAGTGCACGCCTCATTTGTACTAAAAAACACCTTTAAAGAATTTCCAAAAAATTCAATACATATTATTGGAGTTGACACCAGTTCTAACCATGGTTCTGAACATGTAATTGTCTCCAACCATGATCAATATTTTATAGGGAATAATAACGGAGTATTTTCATTGATTTTTGACAAAAAACCTGATGGAATTTGGATCATCAATCACAACAGCAATACTGAAGATTTTTCCTTTCCTACCAAAGATATTTTTGTCCCCATAGCATGTCACTTAGCAAGGGGTGGATTACCCTCAGTTGTTGGAAAACCCATTGATACTTTAGTGTCTAAACAACTTTACCGCCCTATTATTGACAACAATTCTATAAAAGGCATGGTATGTTACATAGACAAATACGGGAATCTAATGACTAATATTACCAAGCAATTATTTAAAGAAGTGGGTAAAAACAGATCATTTAGGATTTACTTAACCAGATCAGAATACAGCATTCAACATATTCACCAAAATTACAATGAAGTTCCTGAAGGAGAAAGAGTAGCTATTTTTAGTAGTACAGGACTATTAGAAATTGCCATAAACAAGGGTGTAAGAGGTTCTGGTGGTGGAGCAAGCCAACTATTTGGCATCTCTATTAATGACATTATCACAGTAGAATTTAAAGCTTAATGTTAACTAGAATTGTCAAATTAACAATAGCAACTGAAAAAGCTTCTGAATTTGAACACTTTTTCAAAGAACACAAACATATTATTCAATCTTTTGAAGGATGTAATCATGTGGAATTATTAAAATCAAAAGATCAATTATTTTTCACCTACAGCTTATGGAAAAATGAAAGATTTTTAGAATCATATAGACATTCAAAGGAGTTTAATAAAATATGGAATGAAACAAAAACATTTTTTTCAGGTAAACCAGAAGCTTGGAGTTTATACCAAATAGAAGATGAATAAATTACTGATAAATATTAAAGAATTGTGCGGGATTTTGGATGATCAAAAGGCTCCATTAGCAGGTCATCAAATGAACACATTCAACACCATTAAAGATGCCTATTTAAAAATTAAAGATGGCAAGATAGCGGGGTTTGGACCGATGAATGAACTATCTGATTACTCTAAATGGGAAATTATTGATGTAAAAAATCAACTTGTGCTTCCATGTTGGTATGATTCCCATACACACATAGTTTTTGCAGGAACAAGAGAGGGTGAATTTATTGATCGAATTAATGGGCTTACCTATGAACAAATTGCAGCAAAAGGAGGAGGTATTTTAAATTCTGCTGAACTATTAAATAAGACATCTGAGGATAACCTTTTTGAAAGTGCTGAAACAAGATTGAATGAAGTCATGAATTTAGGCACTGGTGGAATAGAAATTAAAAGTGGATACGGCTTAACTCTTGAAGGAGAATTAAAGATGCTTCGTGTTATTAAGCGACTTAAAGAAAAATACGACCTCCCCATTAAAGCTACTTTTTTGGGAGCACACGCTTTACCTAAAGCTTATAAGGCCCAAAAAGAAAAATATATTGATCTCATTATAAACGAAATGCTTCCTAACATTCATGCTGAAAAATTAGCTGATTACATAGACGTATTCTGTGAAACAAATTACTTTACAGTTGATGAAATGGACAAAATACTTGAAGCTGGTAAAAAACACAACTTAAAACCAAAAGTTCATGTCAATCAATTTACCAGTATTGGCGGTATCCAAAATGCGATTAAACACCAAGCCGTTTCAGTTGATCATTTAGAGATCTTGAATGATAATGATATCAATGCTCTAAGAAAAAGCAAAGTTATATCTACCCTACTTCCCTCCTGTTCCTTTTTTATTAACATTCCATATAGTCCAGCAAAAAAACTAATACAACATGACATTCCATTTGCTTTAGCAACTGATTATAACCCTGGTTCATCTCCAAATGGAAACATGAACTTAGTTGTTGCATTGGCATGTATCAAAATGAATATTTCTCCTGAAGCAGCCATCAATGCAGCTACCATCAATGGAGCTTTCGCCATGGAAATTCAGCATGAATATGGTTCAATTAGCAAAGGAAAATGGGCTAACCTTAATCTTACTGATTCTATTAATTCTTATGGTTTTATTCCTTACTCTTTTGGTGTAAATCATATAAACAAGACCATGATTAAAGGAAATTGGATAAATTAGTCCCCAATATGAAAAAACTAACCTACATTTTACTTTGCTTTTTATTTCCCTTTTCAACTACTGCTCAAACAGCTGAAGATAATCTTGGCAGTTGGTGGATGTATTTTGGAACACATCATCTTAATGACAAATACAGCATTCATTATGAGACTCAATTAAGACACTATGAAATAGGTAGCAATTTTTTTCAGTTGTTACCTAGAGTTGGTTTGAATTACAAAATTGACGACAACAGCATGGTTACAGCGGGATATGCTTGGATACCAACTCAACCTTCTATGGGAGAAGGATTTGACGGTGATTTAGTAACTGAAAATAGAATTTGGCAGCAATTTATCTTTAGAAACAAAATAAGCAATATCAAGTTCAGACATCGTTATAGATTAGAACAAAGATGGGTGAAACAAGATAATATAACCACCTATAAAAATAGAGCGAGGTATATGTTATCTGCAAAAATACCTTTATCTAAAAAAGAAGATTTTCCTTTTTTCTTATTCATCTACGATGAAGTTTTCTTGCACATAGACGATAATCCTTTTAATCAAAATAGATTATATGGTGCTTTAGGGTTTCAAGTGAACAAAAACATGAACATTCAAGCAGGTTATCTTCGACATAGAAATGGAGATGCAAATCTCAACAGATTACAATTGGCTGTATTTTTAAATACAGGTAATTAAAACTCTTTTTTCAACTGAAACATGAAAGTTCTTGGAGACCCCATATAGGCAGGTCTTATTAGGTAGGATTTATTAAAAACATTTTCACAAAGAAATCCAAGTGTAAACGAATCATTAATATTGTATTTTAGCCTAAGGTCAAAAAGGTGATAGCCGTGATTTAAAGCTTCCATAGAACGGTTAATTCCGATATCAATATATCCAATTGAAGGGTTCTCAGTATTAAATAAATCTGTAGTAAACACTCCATCAATATTTCTTATTCTAGAGTTATATTGATGCGAAAATCCTAATGTGAGTTTATTTTTATAAATCATCTCGAAATCAAATCTTGCAGTTGTTGTATTTCTATATTTTAATATGGAATTACTTGTATCTGAACTCGTGTTATTAAAAGTATATCCAACGTTGTTTAAATAATTGGTAGCAAAAACTGAATCCGGATAAACTGAAAAGGGTCTTGATAGAGTAACTCCACTTAGTATAGTAAAATTCCAATTTTCACCTACAGCTCCACCTCCGTTCAAAGTTAACTCGAGACCAGGAATTCTTGTTTTACCGACATTTCTAGAACTGAAACCAATTCCAAATAATGACTCAGTAAAAGGATTGCCCCATTGTCCAAAAGTAAATTCCATCATGTTATCGTACTCCATCAAAAATCCAACCAAATCAATGTAGCCTTTGAAATCATCTATTTTCAACACTTTTTTTAGCCCTATCTCAGCTGTCCATCCCGACTCCGGTTCAAGATTAGGATTATTATATAAATTAACTGGACCAATTTCACCCTGCATAAATAATTCTGTTATAGTAGGGAAACGAAATCCCTGTCCAAAAGAAGAACGTATATTCCAACCTTTTGTCAACTCATAATTTAATCCACCTCTGAAAACAGGTTTACCAACGACCACACTATCTAAGTCAAAATACTCATATCTTGCGCCTGTAGAAATATTAAGTTTTCCAAAATCGTGGTCTAATTGAGCATATCCACTCAAGTTTAAACCATTTAATTGACCACCATAGGCCCCAGTTCTCCCCATTAAAGTAGTTGCTGTTATTCCTGAAGTAAATGTAGTCTGATCTGTTTGAAATTGATTCTGATACTCGTTATAGGTTAATAATGAAGTAATATAGGTTTCACTGTTATTGACGTATCCTATATTTCTTCTTAATATTCGTGAACGTAAGGTATGTTTAAAAAAGTTTTGATATATAGTTACAGATGGATCAATATAAAATCGACTCCCAAAGCTTGGCAAATCAGTATCTGCTAATGGAACGTATGCATTTGTGTCATTTACCCACATCACGAACATGCCATTTTCTCTCTGCATAAAATTAGCATTCAAGCCAAAAGTTACATTATCATATACCAATTTGGTATTAGCTGCAATTCGTGTTTGGACGTTATTAACTGTTTGAATGTAGCCCCTATCATTGTAATGGCTAGCGGAAAGGACCATGTCAAAATTCTTAATTTTTCTAGAATGTGTTAAGCTTAAACCTGATCTCAAACGAGTTGTATCCCCCCACCATTTGTTTCTTAAATCGGCTGGATTATCCCATATTCCAACAAAAGAACGAACTGTAGTTTTAGGGTCTATAGATGGCATTTTTGTTTTAATGTTAACTACACCATTTAAGGCTGAGGAACCATAAAGTGAGGATGATGCACCCTTTATGATTTCCATTTGCTCAATGTTTTCCATTGGAATTAAATTAAATTCTACTTCTCCTTGATCAGCAGATAGAATAGGCATATCATCTACCATAACCAAAACCCTACTCCCAGTTCCATAACTCCAACCACTGCCAGCACGAATATTTAATTGGCCGTCAATTAATTGAACTCCGGGAGCATTTCTTATCACATCAGCTAAAGTGACGCAGTTCTTACTATCGATAAGTTTAGCACCAATTACATCAACAGAAACTG
>CAJWIX010000055.1 GCA_913042175.1 uncultured Flavobacteriales bacterium | reverse complement strand
AATAATTCAACTTCTCTTGCTGTTTTCTCTAAGTTTTTTGCGACTTCTTTAGAAATAATAGGCTCTACTTTTTTGACTAAACCTTTGGCTAAAATAGATGGAACACCGGGAATTTTTTGTGGATCAATAGTTAACTCAAATGAAATTTCTAATAGCGTCTTTTCCTCTAAATCTGTAAAAATATTTTTACCCATGCACACATACATGTCACTCCCATCAACTGGTGTTTCCTTAAACTCACAAATCCAATCTTTTTCTTTCCAGGTAGCCACATCGCGGTAAGAAAGTAATTTTTTAGGAACCAATTTTTTTATAGCCAAGGGAACTCCACCTGTTAACTTCCAGATATTTTCTAAAACAATTTCATTGTTTTTTTCTTGTCTATCTACAACTGTAATTGATTCCACTGTTGGCATAACAACGGCAAGCTCTGGTAAATGATCTCTATAAGTTTTCCAAACAAGCGACCTTGGTGCATCCAATAATATTTCTTTTTTTAATTGATAAGCCATTATATTTTGCAAGTAATTCTCTTAAATATAATATTTCAATAGTTTTACACTTAAATTTCCTTTATGAAAATCATTGTCACAGGTGGAGCAGGGTTTATTGGTTCACATACCGTTGTTGAGTTAATCGATTGTGGTTACGACCCTGTTATCATTGATGATTTTAGAAATTCTGAAAAATTCATTTTAAAACAAATTGAAGGAATTACTTCAAAACCTATCAAACATTATGAAATTGATTGTGGAAATGTAAAGGAAATGAAACGGGTTTTTAAAGAAGAAAATCCTGATGGAATTATACACTTTGCAGCAGATAAAGCTGTTAATGAATCGGTCAATAATCCGCTTAAATATTATGAAAATAACGTTAGTAACCTCATCAATTTAATAAAGGTCATTGAAGAATACGATATTAAATCATTTGTGTTTTCTTCTTCATGTACTGTTTACGGTGAACCCGATAGTATTCCTGTAAAAGAATCCACTCCCACCAAAGCTGCTTTTTCACCCTATGGGGAGACAAAGCAAATGGGTGAAAAAATATTGCTTGATTATTTTAAAAATAAACCAACGTGTAATTTATCTCTTCTTCGTTACTTCAATCCTATTGGCGCCCATCGTACTGGAGAAATTGGAGAATTACCCATAGGTGTTCCTAATAATTTAGTTCCTTTTATTATGCAAACGGCAAGTGGTAAAAGAAATGTACTCACTGTTTTTGGAAACGATTATGATACGCCAGATGGATATTGTATACGTGATTACATACATGTAGTTGACCTTGCTGTTGCTCATGTACTTACGCTAAAACATGGTGTAGAACAAGTACACCAACCTTTGGTATTGAATGTTGGAACAGGTAAAGGGCACTCTGTTTTAGAGGTAATTAGAACTTTCGAAGAACAAACAGGAGAGAAAGTGAATTTCCAAATTGGAGAAAGAAGAGCAGGTGATGTTCCTTCTATTTATGCTGATAATGCATTAATTACGTCCGTTTTAGGCTGGAAGCCAAAATATAATTTAGGGGATGCTTTACTGCATGCGTGGAAATGGGAACAACGGATACAGCAACTCATGAATTAAATATACCACTGATTAAAAACAATGGTATACATCACTAAAAAGCCTGTTGCTATACCGGCCAATATTTGACCATAACTATGGGCTTTTAAGTAAAGCCTACTAAAGGAAACCAAGCCAATTGACAATAATAATATAGAGTTGATTGCCATCATAGTGGTTAAATTATATACCTCTTGTTGATGCAATAAAACGGCCATCATACCGCCAGCTAAACCTGCTATAGATGCTGTATGCAAACTTATTTTCCATTTAATTGTGATAAAAAACAATATAGCTAACAAGGCTAGTCCTCCAAATAAAAAAGAGACATATGGATCTATAAAAAAAGATAGTTTTTGATTCCATGATCTAAAAATAACATAAGTCATAATGTAATAAATCATGACAAAAACCAAGACAGGAAGCCGCTCCTTTCTAATGGGTATTTGATAGCTTGAAATCCAATTTGTTTTATGCATAATAACCATAGTTATTAATGGAAATACAACAGCCATAGACAATAAAAAAAAGAAAAAAAGCCAATAGAAATTTGGACTAAATAAATACAATATTCGATTTACATAAGTGTCCATGTTAAAGTAAATCAAATAGGCATAAATAACCATAAACACGGGGTGATACAAGAAAGATATGGCGTTACTGAAAAGTTTCATTACACCAATTGCTTTCTTAATCGAGCAACTGGAATATGCATTTGTTCTCGATATTTTGCAACTGTTCTTCTAGCAATTAAGTAGCCTTTTTCCTTGAGCAATATGGCTAATTTTTCGTCCGTTAAGGGCTTGGATTTATTTTCTTTTTCTACCGCCTCTTTTAAAATACTTTTCACCTCTCTGGTAGACACTTCTTCTCCAGAATCTGTAGTTAAAGATTCGCTAAAGAAATATTTAAGCAAAAAGGTGCCATAAGGAGTAGAGACGTGTTTGCTATTTGCCACTCTTGAAACTGTTGAAATATCCATGTCAATCATTTCTGCTATATCCTTTAAAATCATTGGTTTGAGTTTGGCCTCATCTCCACTAAGAAAGAAATCTTTTTGAAAATCAAGAATAGCCTTCATTGTTACCATAAGTGTGTTTTGACGTTGCTTAATGGCGTCAATAAACCACTTTGCTGAATCTACTTTTTGTTTTATAAAAAGAATGGCTTCTTTATCTCTTTTAGACTTTGCACCCTCATTAAACCCTTTGATCATTTCCATGTAATCGGGACTAATTTTTAATGGTGGTGCATTTCGCTGATTTAACTCTAAGTTCAATTCTCCTTCCGAATCGGTAAGAATAAAATCTGGAATAATATGTTGTATGGATTTTGAAGATTCAATTAACGAATTACCTGGCTTAGGATTTAGTTTAACTATTTCATCCATAGCTGATTTTATGGCCTCGTCATTAATGTCCAGCTTTTTAGCAATTTTACTGTAATGCTTCTTGATAAATGCATCAAAACAATTTTCTAGAATTGCTTCTGCCGTAACAATAGCAATTGTCCTTTCTTTTTTACCCAACTGAATAAGTAAACACTCTTTTAAGTCTCTTGCTCCAACTCCTGCAGGCTCTAATTCTTGTACTTCTTTTAGTACCTTTTCTATTTCTTCCTCAGTAGTAGTAATGTTTTGAGAAAAAGCTAAATCATCCACTAAGTTGAAAAGTTCTCTTCTTAAATAACCTGATTCGTCTAAATTTCCTATGAGATATTCCGCAATCACTTTTTGCTTTTCATCTCTAATTCTAAGTTTAATTTGACTTAGTAATCGCTCTGTAAAAGAATCCCCTAAAGTAAAGGGAGTGTGCTTTTCTTCTCCATCTTTTGCGTAATTATTGGAGTGTGTCTTGTAGTAAGGTGTTTCATCATTTAAGTAATCATTAAAATCGAAATCCTCTCTTTTATCATGGGTTATTATCTCTTCTTCATTAGAAGTAGTACTATCCATATTCATCTCCTCCCCCTCATCCAAGGCCGGATTTTCCTCTAACTCTTCTTTGATCCTTTGCTCCATTTCCAAAGTAGGCAACTGTAGCATTTTCATCAACTGAATTTGTTGAGGTGAAAGCTTTTGTAATAAACGTTGTTGTAAAGATTGTTTTAGCAAAATCCTACTTATTTAATTAAGTAAATCTACTAAAATTCTGCGTTGTTTGGTGTCCTTGGAAACGGAATAACATCTCTGATATTGGTCATTCCAGTCACAAACATCATTAACCTTTCAAAGCCTAATCCAAAACCAGCATGAGGAACTGTTCCAAATTTTCTAGTATCTAAATACCACCAAATAGCTTCTTTGGGTACGTTAAATTCTTTGCATTTTCTTTCCAAGACATCGTGTCTTTCTTCACGCTGAGAACCACCTATTATTTCTCCTATTCCTGGAAAAAGAATATCCATAGCAGCAACTGTTTTACCGTCACTATTTTCCCTCATATAAAACGCCTTGATAGCAGCTGGATAATCTACAATGATGACTGGCTTTTTAAAGTGCTTTTCCACAAGGAACTTCTCGTGTTCACTTTGTAAGTCTATTCCCCACTCTACTGGAAATTTAAATTTTTTCTTTTTGTGAGGTTTAGATTGAAGTAAGATATCTATGGCTTCGCTGTAAGTTATACGCTCAAAATCATGATCGAGCACCATCTGCATACGCTCCAATAAAGAAAACTCATTTCTTTTGTCTTTTGGTAATTGTTGTTCTTCTTTTAATGCTCTATCATTCAAAAAGGCTAAATCTTCACTGCAATGGTCTTTTGCGTATTGGATAAGATATTTTAAAAAATCTTCTCCCAAATTCATATTATCATGAATATCTGCAAAAGCAAGCTCTGGTTCTATCATCCAAAATTCAGCAAGGTGTCTTGTAGTGTTTGAATTTTCTGCTCTAAATGTTGGGCCAAATGTGTAAGCTTTCCCCAAAGCAAGAGCCGCCAGTTCTGCTTCTAATTGACCTGAAACAGTTAAATGAGTGGGCTTGCCGAAAAAATCATTTTCATTGGAAACTTCTTCTTTAGTCCCTACAGGTAATGTCGTTACTCTAAATGTTTCTCCCGCTCCTTCTGCATCAGTTCCAGTAATTATAGGCGTATGGATGTAAAAATATCCATTGTCGTTAAAGTATTTATGAATAGCATAAGCCATATGGTGGCGTATCCTAAACACAGCGCCAAATAAATTTGTTCGCATTCTTATATGGGCTTGTTCCCTTAATTTTTCTAAAGAATGTTTTTTTGGTTGTAAAATAGATTGTTGAACATCTTCAGGCTTTGCAATGCCTATTATTTGTATATCGTTGGCTTGAATTTCTGTTTTTTGTCCACTTCCCATAGATTCAACTAAATCTCCTTTAACACACAATGATGCCCCAGTTGATATATTAGCAATTACCTCTTCTTTTACCTTTTCTTCATCCACAACAACTTGTATACTTTGCATACAAGACCCATCATTCAACGCGATAAATCGCCCACCTCTAAATGACCTTACCCAACCACTTATTTGAATATTTTGAGTTGGTTCTTTTTTCAATACATCTACAATGCGTAAATTCATTTGTTTATTTTTTTTATAAAAAAGTTAAACAGAAACTTTTTTTATTATTTTTGTTTCCAAAGTTTTTAGCTTTGAACTGAAATTTTAAATGGCAAAAATAACAGAAATCAATCACCAAATTCATCTTTTATTCCAGCAATATGGTATTAAAAGTCTTACTATGGATGATTTAGCACAAAAATTAGGCTGTTCTAAAAAAACATTGTACATCTATTACACCAATCGTGCCGATTTAGTTTATAAGGTTATTTCCCAAGATTTAGAGTCTCACTTATCTAACATTCAGTCCATTTTTGATTTGAAAAAACACCCTATTGACGAATTCTTTTTATTGAACGAATTAGACCTAAAAAAACTAAAAACAGTCCATCCGTCTACCCTATATGACTTACACAAATATTATCCTAAAACATGGAAGAAGTTTGATGAGGTAACTAAACAAAAGGGATATGAATTTATACTTAGTAATCTTAAAAGAGGTATTGAGCTTGGTGTTTATCGTCCAGAAATTAACGCGGATATAATGGCTAGAATAATAACAGAAAAATTTGAAATCATTTTTAATCAATCCCTTTTTAAATCTGAATCTACAGCGTTTACAACTGTTTACAAAGAATTAATGACACATTACATTTATGGCATTGTCAATGAAAATGGAAAAAAATACTTCTCCAAAAACATAGAAAAATTTACAACTGATGAAATCATTTAATCTACTATTACTATGCTTTAGTTTCGCTACGACTTTTTCTCAAGAATTAAGTTGTGATGACTTATTTAAATACGCGCTTGAAAATAGTCCTACGATAAAATCCAATCAGTTGGATGTTCTTCTTGCAGATCAACAAATTAAACAAGCTTTAACCGCTGGCTATCCAAAAATTAATGGCACATTAAGTTTTCAAAACTTTATCGACATCCCTACAACAGTTGTCCCAGCTAATGCGTTTGATCCAACTGCACCTGCGGACCAATTAATAGGCTTACAATTTGGAACAGATTTTAATGCCAACTATAACCTTCAATTAGATCAGTTAATTTTTAGTTTCACTTATATATATGGCGTTCAAACAGCAAAAAGCTACAAAGAACTAGCCCAGCTCATTAAAAACAAGTCTTACGAAGATTTGTTTTTAGACATAAAACTCAGTGTTGGCAATCATATCTTCCTTAATAAGAGCATTGCTTTAGTAGAGAAAAATCAAAAAGAAATTGAAAGCCTAATCGCTAAAACAAATGCACTAATAAAAGAAGGTTTCTTAGAAAAGAATTCGATAAATGAGCTAGAATTTCTTCAATTGGAAATGCTCAGCTTATTGAATGACTTCAAAAACAAATCTAAAGCAACAACGCTTAGTATTAAAAATAAAATTGGATACCCCATGGATAGCACCATTTCCATTACCCCTAACTTTTCATCAACATTATCCAGCTTTATTGACTTTAAAACAGATCAAAACAATACTAGTGAGGTTAAAATTGTTTCACAAAATCTGAAATTAGATGAGCTACAGCTTAAAATTACCAAAAGCGAGGGTTTGCCAGTAATAAATGGATTCTTTAGCCATCAACAAATGGCCATGAGAAATAGCTTTAACTTTTTTGACACTCAAAAAGATTGGTTTCCTGCTACATTGTGGGGAATAAATATTTATATCCCCATCTTCAATAGTGGCGAAGGAAAAGCAAAAACAACCCAAAAAGAAATTGCCATTCTAAAAACAACTCATCAGCTAGAAAATATTTCAAGAGAAATTGCAACTCTACTACAAATGCTTAAAGATGATTACCAAACATCTATTGATCGCTATGAAATTTATGCCAAGAAACTACAAGTAGCAGATAATATATATCAGGATGAGCTAAAAAAATATGAACTAGGAACATCTCAGCTGATGAACCTAAGCGAGAAGAAAATGCAAGTTATTAAAGCAGAACAAGAATTATTGGAAAAAGAATTAGAAATATACAAGATAAAAGCACAATTAGAAAAATATACTAACCCTGTTAAATATGATTAAAAGAATCCTTATTTTAAGTTTCCTTTTCGTAGGATGTAATGCAAACGAAGAGCCTTTTGTAGAGGCGATCAATGAAGGAATTGATTCTCCTAAAAACAATCTTCCCTTGGTTTCTACCTATGAAGTAATTAAAAAACCTTTTTTACACTATCACGAAATTCAAGGTAATACCATAAGTAAATCTATGATTTATATCCGTCCTGAAATTTCAGGAATTGTTAGCACAATACATGTTAAAGAAGGAGCCTTTGTCAATAAAGGACAGCTATTGGTTTCTATGGCCAATAGTACACTTATTGCACAACTGGAAGAGCTTAAACAACAGCTCTCATTCTCCTCTTTCTTATTTGAAAAACAACAAAAATTATTCGATGATGGAATCGGAACAGAAATTCAGTTAAAGGAATTAGAGAATAATGTTGAACGATTTAAAAAATCTATCGCTACACTCAATACCCAAATTGAAAAATCAATTTTATATGCCCCATTCAGCGGGTATGTAGAACAACTCAATGTTCAACAAGGAGAATCTATTGGTCCAATGAACATGATTATACACCTTGTTGGAATAGAAGATTTGTATGTAAGTGCTGATGTGTCTGAAAATTTACTTCCAGATTTAAAGGTCAATAATGCAGTTCGCGTCTTCTTTCCTGCGCTCAATGAAGAAGTAGAAAACCTGTCTCTAACACGTATTGGTAAAGTGGTGAACCAAGTTAATAGAACCATTAAAATTGAAGCAAAACTACCTAAAAGCAACCTGCCGTTGGTACCCAATTTAATGAGTATAATGCACATAAATGATTACAAAAAAGATAGTGCTGTTGTGTTATACTCCAGGTTAGTGCTTAAAAATGAAATTGGAGAAACTTTTGTAAAAACAATAGACGACAATAATAACATTGTTATTGTTCCTGTAACAATAGGAAAACAACAGGGAGAAATTGTTGAAATAATTAGTGATTTACCCGAAGGAACTAAAGTGGTTGACCAAGGGAAAACATCTGTAAGCGAAGGACAAACTGTTAAAGTTATTTCATCATGAAACAAAAAATAGATCAATGGCGGGAATTTGGCCTTTCTTCTGTTGCTGTAAATAACAGAAAAACAGTCTACCTTATTATCCTGATTTTATTAATTGGAGGATTGACAGGCTATCAAAATATGCCTAGAGAAAGTTTTCCTCAAATTCAAGTCCCAGAAATCTATGTGAACATTCCTTATCCTGGTAATTCACCAGAAATCATTACCGATAAGATTGTAAAACCTTTTGAAAAAGAGCTCAATAAGCTAAAGGGAATAGAAAAGATAGAGTCAACAGCAATCCAAGATTTTGGTATTGTTAAAATTGAATTTGATTTTGCTATAACTCCTAAAGATGCCAAACGTGCAGTAGAAGAAGCTTTATCTGATGCAAGATCAACGAAAACATTTGCTCAAGACCTTCCTGTAGAACCCACCATTCAAGAAATAGATGTCAATGAATTCCCCATAATTAACATTAATCTATCGGGTGAATATGCGGTAGATATACTAAAGGAAAAAGCAGAAATAATAAAAGATAGAGTGGAAACAATTCCTGAAATAAATGCTGTTGATATTAGAGGTGTTCAGGAGAAAAAAGTGAAAATTGAAATAAGGAAATATGATGCTGAATCCAAAAATGTAAGCTTTGGCGACATTGAAGGAGCTATTCAAAGTGAGAATACAACCATCGGAGCGGGCAACTTACAAATTGATGGTATTGATAATTTTATCATCATAGAAGGAAAGTTCCAAGACTATCGAGACTTATCTAACCTAATAGTAAAACATGAGGACCAGGATAATGTTTACCTGAGAGATGTTGCCGATGTTTCTTTTACAGATGCAGACACTACAAGTTATGCCAGGCAAAATGGTCAACCAGTAGTTATGTTAGATGTTAAAAAAAGAGCTGGTGGTAATATCATCAATGCCATAGACCAGCTTAAGGTTATTGTAGAAGACCTGCAACAGTCTTTTCCAAAAGACATGTCTATAACTTATACCAATGATCAATCAGTTATGATTAGATCACAAATTAGCAATCTAGAGAACTCCATTGTATTTGGTGTAATTTTAGTTGTTTTTGTTTTGCTTTTTTTCCTTGGATTAAGGAACGCTTTGTTTGTTGGAATTGCCATTCCTTTTTCCATGTTTCTGTCCTTTATTTTACTAAACGCTGCTGGAGTTTCTCTCAATATAATGGTACTTTTTTCTCTTGTACTTGCGCTGGGTATGCTGGTAGATAATGGCATTGTTGTGGTTGAAAATGTATACCGTTTTATGGATGAAGGTTATGGTGCTATTGAAGCTACAAAAAAAGGCGTTGGAGAAGTAGCCTGGCCCATTATTGCATCTACTGCAACAACATTAGCTGCTTTTGTTCCGCTTGCGCTTTGGCCCGGCATGATAGGTGAATTTATGCAGTATTTGCCCATAACACTAATTATCGTATTAGGGTCTTCTTTATTTGTTGCCTTGGTTATAAATCCTGTTTTATTGGCCGTTCTAATGAAGGTGGAAAATGAAAAGTCTTCCAATAAAAAATTCTTAAGATCATTTATTCTGTTAGCTTCTTTAGGTATACTCTTTGTAGTATTAGGAATTAACACCTTAGGAAACCTCTTCCTAATAATTGCTGGCCTAATCTTACTTAACCGATTTGTTTTATATCCTGGCACATTGTGGTTTCAACACAAATTGCTTCCCAAAATTGAAGCCGTTTATCAAAAATTTCTTGCTTGGGTGCTTCACAAAAAAAGGCCTGTTTGGATAATTTTAGGAACCTTTTTTACCTTAATTCTATCTTTTATACTTACTGGAATTTTTCCACCAAAAGTGTTGTTCTTTCCAGAAAACCAACCAAATTATATTAATGTCTTTGTTGAATTACCAGTGGGAACTAATATTGCTCAAACCAACAAAACAACATTAGCTATTAAAGAAGCCATTGACAAGGTACTTAACAGCCCTATTGATGAGGGTGATACTGTCTCTTACTACCAAGTTGCGGATATTGAAATAAAAGATACTATTATTACAAAAACACCTTTTGTTTCATCCATTATAGAACAAGTTGGGAAAGGAACTTCTGACCCAAATGCTGGTCCCTCTTTTGGCGAAACTCCTCATAAAAGCAGAATTACAGTTTCGTTCTGTGAATTTTCTCATCGAAAAGGGCTTAACACTAGTAATGTGAAGAGCAAAATTGAAAGTGCTTTAATGGGTAAATTCCATGCAGACATTACTATTATAGTAGATAAAGAACAAAATGGTCCGCCCCAAAAACCGCCTGTGAACATAGAAGTTACTGGTGGAACAAACTATGGGGAGTTAACTAAAAAAGCAGAAAAAATTCAACAATTTTTAATGGCTCAAAATATTGTTGGACTCCAAAAACTAAAACTGGATGTTGAAATTAATAAAGCTGAAATACAAGTTGACATAGACAGAGAATATGCCAAAAGAGTGGGCTTGTCCACAGGACAAATAGCCCAAAGTTTAAGAACTTCTTTATTTGGAAAAGATGTATCCACTTACAACTATAAAGAAGAAGATTATGATATAAATATCCGATTTGATGAGTATTACAGAAAAAACCTAAGCTCGATATTGCAACAGAAAGTTATGTTTATGAACAACCGTGGACAAAAACTTAGTGTGCCCATAAGTGCTGTTGTAAAAGACATTAAGGTAGTGAATAAACATGCTGCTGTTGTGAGAAAAAATCTCAATAATACCGTAACTGTTTTTGCTGGAGTACAAGAGGGATTTAACCCTAATGAAATTATAGTTGAAGTAAAAGATGTGTTAGCCAAATTTGATAACACCAATGATGGACTGGCTTTTATTAAAGAGGGTTACCAATATAAGTTCACTGGACAAATGGAGGATCAGCAAAAAGAACTGTCATTTTTAAGCACTGCCCTGCTTATTGCTGTTTTCTTAATTCTATTGATACTGGTAACACAATTTAATGCCTTTTCCTCTCCTGTAATTATATTATCATCTGTAGTATTAAGTTTGGCTGGTGTGTTTTTAGGCATTGTTATTTCTAGAAATGATTTTGTGATTATCATGACCATGATAGGAATAATTTCTCTAGCTGGAATAGTAGTAAACAATGCTATCGTTTTGGTTGATTACACCAATCTTATTAGAAAAAGAAAACGAAAAGAATTTGAAATAGAACAAGATGTTTTACTTCCCAATGAAGAAGTTAAAAAAGCGGTTATTGAGGGAGGAAAAACTCGTTTAAGGCCAGTTCTTTTGACCGCAATTACCACCATACTTGGTCTTTTTCCATTGGCTTCTGGGTTGAATATTGATTTTTTCTCACTCGTTAGAGAATGGGATCCAAAAATATTTTTTGGTGGAGATAATGTTATCTTTTTTAAGCCTATGAGTTTAGCTATTATTTATGGACTAACTTTTGCCACGTTCTTAACTTTAGTCGTTGTTCCAACCATGTATTATACCCTCTACCGATTTAAACTTTGGTTATTTAAAAAGATGAAGTGGACACTTAAAATTGAATTTTAAGTAAATAAAAGTTATCTTAACTCTTCTTAATTATGAAAATTAAAATCTTCATCAAACGACTTTTTTTAGGGCTTGTTACCGTGTTTGTTATTGGGTCTATTGTCTTTGGATTGCTCATAAAGAAGAGTTTACCAAAAGATGACGGAGTCTTAAGCAGTACTCATTTAAAAGCTGAGGTTCATGTGTATAAGGATCAATGGGGTATTCCTCATATTAATGCTTCAAATGAACATGATGCCATTTTCGCTTATGGGTATTCTGTAGCAAAAGATCGGCTTTTTCAAATGGATTTACAAAGGCGTTTGTCACAAGGTAGATTAGCAGAATTATTAGGTGATGACTTGGTGGAAATTGATGTTATGTTTCGTACATATTTATTTAAAAATTGGTCTGAGAATTACATCAAAAACAATCAAATTAACCCACAAGCATTATCGTATGTTGAGTCCTTTATTAAAGGGGTTAATTGCTACATAGAAAATGGAGCAAAACCATTTGAATACTATTTACTCAATGCCGATGTAGCTCCATTTACCACCACGGATGTGGCAAGCATGACTGCATATATGGCTTTTACCTTTATGGATGGTATCAGATTTGATGGTTTATACACCATGCTCAAAGAAAAAGTAGGAGCAGAAAATTGTAAAATATTATTTCCTGACTACGCTGATAACAATTACCTAACCATTAGAGAAGAAAATGTAGATAGTATTCCTAAGAGAGTTTACCAAACCAATAAAAATCAAATTTCTACTGATAGCTCCTTACAATTATCCTTTTTATATGAAATTAATGACAAGGCACAAGATATCAACCCACCTTTTCATGGTAGTAATTCCTGGATATTATCTTCTAAAAAAACCAAAAACGGAAAACCCATTTTAGCCAATGACCCACATATAGGAATATCGAAACCAGATGTTTGGTATGAAGCGCATATTTCTTACCCTGGACATAATAATTATGGTTACTACGTGCCTATGATACCTTTTCCATTGATTGGTCATGATGATGGTAAAGCTTGGGGGTTAACAATGTTTGAAAATGATGAATTGGATCTGTATAGAGAAACATTTCATCCAGAAAATAAAAATCAAGTTTTAGCGCATGGAAATTGGGTCGATTGTGATATAATACAAGAAACCATTTCATCTAATTCTGGTAAGGACACTACAATATCTATTCAAGTCACATCAAATGGGCCAATAGTTACCAAAAATTTAAAGTATTATGAAGGTGATCCTATCTCTATGTTTTGGGTGTTTTATCAGCTAGAAAACCCCATTTTCGATATTCTTCATGAACTCTCTCATGCAAAAACCATGGATGATTTTGAAGAAAACTTATCTAGAGTAATTTCACCAGGATTAAATTTCTCTTATGCCGATACTTCTGGAAATATAGCCTGGTGGGCGGCAGGAAAATTACCCGTTAGAAACCCAAATGTGCACGCTAAAGAAATATTAAATGCCAATGATTCTAATCACTTAGTTCTATCCTATGTTCCTTTTGAAAAAAACCCACATTTAGTTAACCCAGAACATGGCATTATCGTTACAGCTAACAATTTATCTACTACTGACAGTGTTGGAGACATTCCAAGGCTTGATGGTTATTTCAGGTCAACCGATAGAGCAGAAAGAATATTGTCTTTATTAAAATCACAAGACAAATGGTCAACAGAAGAATTGCAAAAAGTACAAACTGATGTACAATTATGGAGTGCTGAAAAAATGAAAAATGTCATTTGTAGTGCACTAAAAAATAATGATAACAAGCTTTCAAAAGACATGTCTCCTCTTGCCTTAAAAGCTTTGGAAAGTTTAGAAAATTGGGATGGGTTCATGGATGTTAGTTCAGTTGGAACTAGTGTATTTATGGTTACCAACTACCACATAATGAAACATTTGCTTATAAATGAATTAGATGAAGAATATATTAGATTATACCTCAACAGAATAGATCATTGGGATTTTCTAAGAAACTTTTTGTTTAGAAAAACAGTTCCATTTAATATTAAAGAATCACAGGAAAGCATCATATACAATGGATTTATCAATGCAATTAATGAATTAACTGCAAACCATGGAAATATTGAAAATTGGAAATGGGGCAATCTTCATCATATTGAATTTGAACATCCATTGGGCAAACAAAAGCCCTTAAATAATTTATTTAATCTTGGTCCTTTTGGTGTAAATGGTGGATTTAATGCTGTAAATAAAATCATGTCACACCAGGGAGATCACACCTATAAAGTAAGCTCCTTACCATCAACAAGACGTTTAATTGATTTGGGAAATCCTAGTCAAAGTTACTCTGTTCTTCCAAGTGGAAACTCTGGGCATTTTCAAAGTCAACACTATGATGATCAAATAAACTTATTTTTAAATGGTGGTTATAGGAATTTAAATTTCACGTCAAAACAAGTAGAAGCAGAAAAAACAACTCATTTTAAATTACTTCCTTTGTCAGAGTAATTGTCATGGCAAAACATATTTTTTTTCATGTAGGAATCAGTAAAACAGGAAGCACATTTCTTCAGCAACGTGTATTTCCACATATAAAGAATATTCAATATATCCCTACCCATAAATATCATCAAATAAATGATGAAATTAAAAAGGTTAAAAATGGTCCTATACTGGTTTCTAGAGAGTTTGATAGGCAATTTGAGAGGGAAGTAGATCTTTTCGCAAAACACCAAAAAAATGTAACTCCAATTATTGTTTTTAGACAACATGATCAATACCTAGCTTCACAATACAGGCGTTTTATAAAAAATGGGTTTAAAGGTGAAGTGGAGTCTTTCTTTGATGTAGAAAATGATACCGGGTTTTTTAAAAAAATACACTTTAATTTTTCTTACCAAGTACAATACTTGAAACAAAAATTTAACACAGAACCATTGGTATTTATTTATGAAGACTTAAAGAATGAACCTCAACACTTTATTGAACAATTTGCTACTTCAATAAATGGTAAAATTGATATCCAGGCTGTTGACTTTAGCACAAAGCACGGTTCATATAATGAGAAGCAACTCAAAGTTATTAAAACAATAAGTCAATACATAAACTTAGAAAAAAGACGTGTCTTCAATACTGCTTTATTACACCTATTATGGCGTTTTTACCATGCTATTATTAGATATAGTATATTGTATTTAGCTTTAATTATTCCCCATGTTTTGGTTTCAAAAAAAGCATTGATTAATAAGGTCTATCTAAAAAAAGTAAAAGAGTTTTTTATGGAAGACTGGAATAAAATAACCACTATTAAATACAAAAAATGAAAAGAGTTTACCTGTTTATTTTAGTTGTCCATATTGTAAGTTGCAATGAAAGAGAAAAGCCTATATCATTTGAGGAAAACATTAAAGTAGATAGTGTAAATATATTGTTAGAGGTTGTTGATTCTCAAAAAACATCCAAGAATTTACCAGAAACCTCAACTGACCCTTTGAACATAGCAAATACAGTCTCTGCTTTTACATTAGACACAATTGAAAAAATTGATTTAAAGATTACAAATAAAAAACCAGAATTATATTTAAATATAAAAGCTGGTGATACCATTTCTTCTCCTTTTAACATAAAAATGAATACCAATGGAGTTGATGGATGGTTTGTGAGTGAAGGTGAGGGGGGGTATGTGAGCATATATGACGAGCAAAATCAATTTTTAACCTCTGGAATTTTATTTGCAGAGGGGAAGTGGTTTGGACTTGACAGTGTAATGCTTTCTACAAATCTTACCTTTAGTACATTGGCAAAAAAAGGAAAATTAATTATATCAAATAATCCTGGCGAAGGTTCTGAAGAGGAAGAAGGGGTTAAAAAAGAAATAGAAATACCTATATATTTTTAACCCTATTCAATTTATAATTTTC
>CAJWIX010000054.1 GCA_913042175.1 uncultured Flavobacteriales bacterium | reverse complement strand
CTTTTTCATTGTTATTTTGTAAAAGTAAAATTTGTTGCTTAAAAATATTATGTTTGAAAAAATATACTTTCTATGAAAAATTTATTTCTTGTTACGATATTAACCTTTTGTCATTTAAATATTCAAATAAAGGCACAGGAATCTAGTGATCCCATTGTTAAAGTTGTTAATGAAAAAGACTCTAAATTAAGATTTGGCATTAAAGGGATATCATCAATTGGTTGGCTTATGCCTGAAAATTCAAGAAGATTTTCAAGATATCAATTAGGATTGGGTTATGGATGGGGATTAAACTTGGAAATGAAAATAAATAAAACAACTTCTTTTAGAACCGGCTTTAGTCTAACAAATTTCAAGGCAGGCTTAAATTATTTTGATGACGAACTACCTCAGCATGAGGAAACATATTATGTAGTTAAAGATTTTGAAATTGTAGAATGGGATAATACATCAACTGCTCCCGATGGTGAAATTTTTCAATTACTAAACAGGAAGTATAATCTTAGTTACGTAAACATCCCTTTAATCCTTAAGTTAAAAACAAATGAAATTGGTTATTTCACTTATTTTGGGGAGTTTGGCGGCTTATTAAGTTTAAAAACAAATGCAAGTGTTGAAGATAGATGTATTCCATTGAATGATACTTTAGCTCCTCTATCCTCAGAAGCAGTTTCAACATTTGATAATTTAGATTTAAGTCAAGGAACCCAACCATTTAGAGCAGGTTTATCATTAGGTGCAGGTGCTGAATATAACTTTTCAGGTTCAACATCATTGTTTTTTCAGGTTAACTGGAACTATTTCGTTACAAATATGCTTACTAAGCAGGATAATGAAAAGTATTTAAGAACTTTTGATGACGGTGTATTTGAAAAATTAGGTGCAAAGTCCATCCCAGGTCGTGTTTCAATTTCAGTTGGAATATTATTTTAAACAAGTTTAGACCAATAAGTATTTGTTGTAGCTTAGAATATGGATTTTAATAAAGTCGATTCTTACATTGTATCTTGGCTGTCAGATTATCTTACTAAATCATCTTTAAATGGGTTTGTAGTTGGTGTGTCAGGGGGTGTTGATTCAGCAGTGACTTCAACATTGTGTGCAAAAACAAATCAGAAAACCTTGGTGCTAAA
Source organism: uncultured Flavobacteriales bacterium (assembly GCA_913042175.1). Lineage (GTDB taxonomy): Bacteria > Bacteroidota > Bacteroidia > Flavobacteriales_D > Parvicellaceae. The sequence continues at coordinate 14,645 of CAJWIX010000054.1, read as the reverse complement.
TATGCCAATTTTACAACATGCAAATCAAGTTGATAGAAGTAATGAGCATATAGAATGGTTACAGAGCAGATTTAAAAATGTAAGTAGCTTAAAAGTAGATTTGACATCTGTTTTTGAATCTTTTTTGAAAGCTATTCCAGTTGATTATCATGACAACCTTTCTCTTGCTAATCTTCGTTCTAGAATAAGAATGTCAACATTATATACGTTTGCATCTAATCAAAAACTACTGGTTGCAGGAACTGGTAATAAAGTAGAAGATTTTGGTGTTGGGTTTTTTACAAAATATGGCGATGGTGGGGTTGATCTTTCCCCAATTGCAGATTTAATGAAAACAGAAGTTTTTGGTTTGGCTAAACATTTAGGTATTGTTAAATCTATTTTAGATGCTCCACCAACGGATGGATTGTGGGATGATGATAGAAACGATGAAGATCAACTTGGTGCAAAATATGAAGAATTGGAATGGGCCATGCGTTTTGACAATGAAGGCCAAAGTAATTCACTATCTTCTCGACAGCAAGAAGTGCTTAATATTTATAATAATTTTCACATAGCCAACAAACATAAAATGGAACCTATTCCAGTTTGTGAAATTCCTGAATCTATTAAAAGATAATTTATTGCTCTGGAGCTAATTGAATAGTTAATCCCTCAAGCTGTTCAGATAATTTTAGTTGACATGAAAGTCTGCTGTTGTCTTGCATGTCCCAACTTTCTTCCAACATGGCAATTTCATCAAAAGTCTTTTCGGGTAGTATGTGGTCTGAAACAACATATACATGACATGATGCACACATTGCCATTCCACCACAAGTACCTTCAACAGGAAGTTCATTTATTTTTAAAAGCTCCATAACATTTAAATTCATGTCTATTGGGCCTTTTAAATTGTGAAGTTCACCATTACGATCAATGACCTTAATATTTATTTCATTTATCAAAACCTGTTATGCCAGTTACTGTAGTATATTTTAATACATTATTTTTATTGGGATAGATGTGTTTAAATGCCGATTGAACCATTATAGCAGCTTCATGAAAACCACAAAGTATTAGTTTGAGTTTACCTTCATAGGTATTGACATCTCCAATGGCGTAAATACCATCTATGTTAGTCGAATAATCTTTAGCATTATTTACTTTAATGGCATTTTTCTCAATTTCTAGTCCCCAATTAGCAATAGGGCCTAATTTTGGTGTCAATCCAAATAATGGAAACCAATTATCACATTTTATATTAGTGTTTTCATTTCCTTTAATGTTCACATTAAGGTTGAGCTTTTGGTTTTCGTCTCTATTAATTTCTTTTACTTCAGCATTTAGCATTAACTTCATCCATCCTTTTTGCGAATAATCAATGGCTTTTTGAACTGAATCATTGTGAGCTCTAAAGCTTTCACTTCTATGTATAAGTGTTACACTATGTTTACGTTTTTCAGTAAAATAAAGTGCCCAGTCAAGAGCAGAGTCTCCACCGCCAGAAATGACGATTTCTTTATTTTCAAAAACACTAGGGTCTTTGATAATGTAGTTTACACCATTATCTTCAAACTCTGATAAGTTTAGTACCGGTGGTTTACGGGGAGTAAAAACTCCTAATCCTCCAGCTATGGCAACAACTGGTGCTTTATGAATGGTGCCTTTATTTGTAGTTACATGAAAAAAGCCTTTGTCATCTTTTTTTATTGTTTCTGCAGATTCACCAAGGGTGTAACCGGGACTGAATGGTTTAATTTGTTCTAAAAGTTTTTCAACTAAATCTTTAGCTAAAATACTTGGGTATCCAGGAATATCATAAATTGGTTTCTTGGGATATATTTCAGCACATTGACCACCAGGTTGTGGAAGTGCATCAATCAAATGACACTTTAATTTCAGTAGTCCTGCTTCAAAAACAGTGAATAAACCAACCGGTCCTGCCCCAATTATAATTATATCTGTTTGAATCAATGCTTTGTTTTAATTGTAGAATTTGCCAAAAATTATAGCTGCAAAATCCGTGGCAGCAAAGGTAATTGATGATTTTGAACTAACAATTATTTTCAGTGAAATGAAATGATTACATTTGATTTTCCTTTTATAATGAAACAGGTTAAGCTAGCAGATAAGTCGTTCCAGTTATACATTGATTCCAAGAAAATTAATTTAGCTATTGATGAGGTAGCCAAAAAAATAAACGAGGATTACAAAGGTAAGTGTCCCCTGTTTTTATGTGTATTAAACGGCTCTTTTCTATTTGCTGCAGATTTATTGAAAAGATTTAAAGGTGAGTGCGAAGTGTCATTTGTAAAAATTTCTTCATATGATGGTACATCATCATCTGGAGAATTAAGGAAGCTAATTGGTTTGAATGAAAAAATTGAAGGTCGTGATGTAATTGTTGTTGAAGATATAGTGGACACGGGTTTTACATTAGAGGGAGTATATGAACAGCTTAAAATACATAAACCAAAAACTATCAAAACGGCAACACTTTTATTTAAACCAAATGCCTATCAGAAAGATATTGAAATTAATTACAGTGCGCTAAGTGTTGGAAACGAATTCCTAGTTGGTTTTGGATTGGATTATGATGGCCTTGGTAGAAATTTAGAAGATATTTATATAATTAAAGAAACTGCATAATGTTAAACATAGTATTGTTTGGACCTCCAGGTGCTGGAAAAGGAACACAAGCTGAAAATATTAAAGAAAATTACAATTTAGTTCATTTGTCTACTGGTGACATTTTTAGAAAAAATATTGGAGAATCAACTGATCTTGGTGTTTTAGCTAAAAGTTATATTGACAAAGGAGAATTAGTTCCAGATGAGGTGACTATAAAAATGTTAGAATCGGAGGTAAACAGATATAAGGATGTAAATGGTTTTATATTTGATGGTTTTCCTAGAACAACAGAACAAGCCAATGCTTTGGATGTATTTTTAAAAAGTATAGGTACAGAAGTAACTAAAATGGTAGCCTTGAATGTCCCTGAAAAGGAATTAGTTAGTAGACTATTAAATAGAGGGAAAGAAAGTGGCAGAACAGATGATCAAGATGAAAATATTATTTCAAATAGGATTAAAGTTTATGAAAAAAACACGGCTGTTCTTGCAGATTTTTATGATGCTCAATCAAAATTAGAAAATGTAAATGGACTTGGATCTGTAGAACAAGTAACCAAAAGAATCTATAATGCCATTGACAATTAATGCAGCATGTCTAATAGTAATTTTGTCGATTATGTGAAAATTTGCTGTAGATCTGGAAAAGGTGGTGCTGGGTCTAAACATTTTCATCGTGACAGAACAACAGCTAAAGGAGGACCTGACGGGGGAGACGGAGGTAGAGGTGGTCATGTGATTTTAAGGGGTAATAAGCAAATATGGACATTACTAAATTTAAAATACAGAAAACATGTTATAGCTGAACATGGTGATCCTGGTGGTGCAAATCTTAAAACTGGGAAAAAGGGTAATGATGAGATATTGGAAGTCCCTTTAGGAACAGTAGCTAAGGATGCGGAAACTGGAGCTATTTTGTGTGAAATAACAAATGATGGAGAAGAAGTTGTTTTATTAAGTGGAGGAAAAGGTGGTTTAGGAAATAATCATTTTAAATCATCAACAAATCAAGCACCCAGGTATGCACAACCTGGTGAACCTGGTAAAGAAGAATGGAAAATACTAGAGTTAAAGGTTTTAGCTGATGTTGGCCTTGTTGGCTTTCCAAATGCCGGTAAGTCAACATTACTTTCAGTTGTTTCAGCTGCTAAACCTGAAATAGCTAATTATCCATTCACAACATTGGTTCCAAACCTTGGTATAGTTGCCTACAGAAATCATCGTTCTTTTGTCATGGCTGATATTCCGGGGATAATTGAAGGAGCTCACAAAGGAAAAGGCTTAGGACATAGATTTTTAAGACATATAGAGCGAAATTCAGTGTTGCTTTTTATGATTCCTGCAGATTCGGATGATATTCAAAAAGAATACGATGTATTACTGAATGAATTAGCTCAATATAATCCTGAATTATTGGATAAAGACCGATTACTTGCCATAACTAAATGTGATTTATTAGATGATGAATTAATGGAAGAACTTAAAAGGGAATTTCCTGAAAAGGTAAAGGTTGTTTGTATTTCTTCAGTATCGCAGATTGGTCTCACCACATTAAAAGATGAAATTTGGAAATTAATTCATCATGAAGTGGGTTGAGTATTTGGAAAAAATAGATCAAAACTTACTATTGGTTTTAAATGGAAATAATGAACCATTTCTAGATCAAATGATGTGGATAGTAAGTCACAAGCTTTTTGGTGTTCCATTTTACCTTTTTTTTATTTATTTGGTATATAGGGCAAAAGGGTTGTTGCCAACTATATTAATTGTTATTGTGACAGCTATTGCTGTAGGAATTACCGATTATACGGCTCAAAATTTAATCAAAGAAAATATACAACGATTTAGGCCAAGTCATCATTTGATATTGAAAGAGCAATTGAACTTTGTTTTTGATTATCGCGGTGGCCAATTTGGTTTTGTTTCTAACCATGCTGCCAATATGGCTTCTGTAGCCCTTCTCATTTTTCTTCATGTAAGAGATAAGTATAAACACTTGTGGTTGCTATTTTTAGTTTTTGTTTTGCTGATTTCATACAGTAGAATTTACCTGGGTGTGCATTATCCGTCAGATATTGTTGGTGGATGGATTTGGGGGTCATCTATTGCAGCTATATTTTATTATCTTTCCAATAAAACATTAACATGAATGCAATACTTGCTGTATTTCTTGGTGGTGGTATAGGTGCAGTTATGAGATATTTAATTGGTAAATTAACGCTTATTTTTTATCAAGGTAATTTCCCTTTAGCTACTCTAATAGCTAATATGTTAGCTTGTTTTGTACTTGCTTTATTGCTTTATAAGGCAATAGATTTTAAATGGATTTCCGAGAACAGTAAATTATTATTAATAGTTGGATTTTGTGGTGGATTAAGTACTTTTTCTACTTACAGTATAGAAACCTTTGACTTGCTAAAAAATGGAGCATTTGGGTGGGCTATCTTTAACATAGTTATTAGTACAGCTATCTGTTTATTTATAGTCTATGTTATCTATAGGAAAATGATATAGAATGTTAGTTACATTCCAAGAAAATTTCAGGTAGTTTTTCCTCATTTTTAAGGGCTTCTTCAAGAGAGCTAAACTTAATCTTTATTTGATTTAGAGTGCATTCACAAAAAGCGGAATCAGATTTAGATTTGTAACATTCTGATAAATATGTTTCATCATCATTTGGTTTCCAATTATTACATGAAGACATTATTAAACTAAATATAAATATTACAACTAGTTTATTCATGGTTATTTTTTTTCATGTTATTAACGCTATAAACAAATTCTTCAAAAGAATAGTTTCCCAATAATTCAGGATGTTTGGAAAAATAGTCAATGATACTATCCTTTGAAGAAGAATTGAATATAAAATTTTTATTTACGTTGTGCGAATTTAAGTATGGATAATTTTTAAGAACACTTTTAAGTGAACTTGTAGAATCACTATTTTCCAACTCATCATGGGATATTTTTAAAAATTTATTTTCTAAAGTATCTCTAAGGACCTGAACTATGCTATCAAGAACAAAAGGGAAAGAGCTGTAGTATGAAATTGATTTTTCAAGATCTACAGGAGATTTACCCATATCAGATAATAAAGTTTCTATATACAGAAATGCGCTGTCTCGGTGAATTTCCCCTTGTTTGTTATTGTTTGTTATATAGGCATTGATGAGGTAAATTTCCATTAGTACATCTTTAAATTCTTGTTCACTTAATGGAGCTTTTTTAGGGGTGTCTACAGGAGATTCTTCAATGCAAGAAACAAAAAAAAGCAAAATAAATATTGAAATAATAGGCCGAATCATCTATCAAATTTCAATCGTTCTCCCCTGAAAGATTCGTTTATTTCTCCATTTCTAAATACAACTTCGCCATTAATAATAGTACAGTCTATGGTGCTTGAAAATGAATGACCTTCGAAAGGCGACCAACCACATTTATACAACAAGTTGTTCTTGGTTACGGTTTGTTCTTTATTGCGATTAATCAATACTAAATCTGCGTTGTAACCTGGTCTAAGAAATCCTCTTTTATCAATCTTAAAGCATTTGGCAACATCATGACTAGTTTTGCGAACTACATCAGTTAAGCTAATTTCTCTCTTTTTGACTAAGTCCATCAATGCAAGAAGCGCATGCTGAACCAATGGTCCGCCAGATGGGGCATTACAATAATTGTTGTTTTTTTCTGCAATAGTGTGAGGAGCATGATCAGTTGCTATAATATCAATTACATTATTTTGAATTCCATCTATAATAGCTTTTCTGTCAGATTCTTTTTTAACCGCAGGATTCCATTTAATTAAACTCCCTTTTTCCGAATAGTGAGAATCGTTAAACCAGAGGTGATGAATACAACATTCTGCAGTAATTTTCTTTTCTTCTAAGGGTAAAGAATTATTAAATAATGATAATTCTTTTTCAGTAGAAATATGTAATATATGTAGCCTTGTATTAAATTTTTTAGCCAAATCAACAGCCAACGATGAGGATAAATAACACGCTTCCACAGATCTAATTAAAGGGTGACAATCAAATGGAATTTCTTCACCATATTTATCTTTATAATTGGCCATGTTTGTTCTGATGGTCATTTCATCTTCACAATGTGTAGCAATCAACATAGGGCTATGTTCAAAAATTTGGCTGAGTATTTTTTTGTTGTCAACCAACATATTTCCTGTTGAGGAACCCATAAAAACTTTTATTCCACAAACATCTTTTTGATTGGTTTTGAGAACCTCATCGAGATTTTCATTATTGGCTCCCATGAAAAATGAATAATTTGCTGCTGAATTTGCTTGAGCTACGCTGTATTTATTTTCCAATAATTCTTGTGTTACCGTATTAGGTACTGTATTGGGCATTTCCATAAAACTGGTAATTCCCCCAGCAACTGCTGCTCTTGACTCTGTAAAGATGTTAGCCTTATGGGTTAGACCAGGCTCTCTAAAATGGACTTGATCATCTATCATACCTGGAATTAAAGTTAACCCTGTTGCGTCAATTTCATTATCAAAACTACCGCTTATACTACCTTCTTTTAATTCTGAAATGAATGAGTTTTCAATTGATAAATCTCCAATGAAAATTTGGCCTTCATTAACAATTTCAGCATTTCTTATGATTAATTTTTTAGTCAAATTTTTTAGATCTAAGTTTAAGTACTCCAATAAAGGCTTCTCTGAATATTTTTATATTCATTTTAGATTGTCCAAGTTCTCTGTCTTTAAAATGAATAGGGATTTCTTTTACGTTGTAGCCATGCTTAATAGCACTGTATTTCATTTCAATTTGAAAGGCGTAACCAACAAACCAAATATTATTTAAGTCAATTGATTCAAGTACTTTTCTTTTGTAGCATATAAAACCAGCTGTGGTATCTTTAATATCAATTTTTAAGACCAATCTCACATAAAGAGAAGCATAATAAGATAGCCAATATCTTGTTTTAGGCCAGTTTATAATTTTTCCACCTGGAACATATCTTGATCCAACACAAACATCAGCATTATGTTTAGCACATGAGTAGAGTAACCTCGGGAGATCATCCGGATCATGAGAGAAATCGGCATCCATTTCAAAAATATAATCGTATTTATTTTTGATAGCCCATTTAAAACCATCTAAATATGCTGTGCCTAATCCGTTTTTGCCCTTTCTTTCCATGATGTGAAGTCTATTTTCATAGTCATTCATCAATTCTTTTACTATTTGGGCAGTGCCATCTGGCGATTGATCATCAACAATAAGTACATCAAAATCATCTTTTTTGCTTAATACGGCAAGGATAATATTCTTGATGTTTTCAATTTCGTTATATGTAGGAATAATTACAACTGATTTCACCTTACATGCGAAGATAAGTTTAAAATTTTTCTAAGCTATTTAATTTCAAATTATAAGTGTTTTTTAAGTATTTTTAACCTTAACTTTTCAAAATGAGAATTTCTTTTATCATCATAATACTAATAACACTTGTTCAATCATCTTTTGCTCAAGCAAATAACGTTTCATTATTGAGTCATTGGTCCAATCCAAGTTTACCCACTTTGTACGATGGAGAATCGGTCTATAATGAGGTGTGGGGATTTATGAAAGATGGTGTTGAATATGCTGTCATTGGTTCTAGAATGGGTACTCATATTTTAAGGATAGATGTGAATAATCAATTGGTCGAAGTTGATTTTGTCATAGGTAAACATACCGGATCTGATGCAATTCATAGAGATTATCATGATTATCAAAACTACCTTTATGCTGTTTGCGATGAGGGCCCAAGTTCATTGCAAATTATGGATTTAAGTTATTTGCCTGATAGCGTTTCATTAGTTTATGATAATGATTCGTTAATTACTAGGTCACATAATATTTTTATTGATACTGCTTATGCCAAATTATATTCCTGCTCTAATAAAAATCAGTCAGGTAATAATGCTCTCAAAGTTTTAGATATCTCTAACCCAACAGCACCAACATTCATGTATAATTATGATTTGGTAAGTCATGTACACGATGCTTATGTTTTGAATGATACTGCTTTCTTAAATTGTGGAAACCAAGGCTTAAAAGTAATAACATCAAGCAGCCAGTCAAATGTGATTCAAATAGGAGAATTAAGTACTTACCCTCATAAAGGTTACAATCATGCTGGTTGGTTAAATAAAGAAGGAGATTTGTATGTCATGTGTGACGAAAACCACGGGCTAGACGTTAAAGTGCTCGATGTTTCAGATTTGAATGACATAAATGTAGAATCCTTATTTAACTCTCAGATGGGTGATGATGCCAATTCAATTCCTCATAATGTTATCATAAGAAATAACATAGCTTATGTAAGTTATTATCATGATGGTCTTCAAGTTTTTGATTTAGGAAATCCTGCATTGCCTCAAAAAATAGGACACTATGATACCTATAATGGAAATCCTGCAGTTCCATATGCTGGTTGCTGGGGAGTTTATCCATTTAGAGATGGAGATAAAATATTAGTTTCTGATAGAGCAACTGGGTTGTTTCTTCTTGGGTTTCAACCTCCTCCATTGACGGTAGAGCATCCTTTTGAGGTTTTCCCTAACCCTTCAAATGGCTTATTGTACTTTTTTAAAGAGCATTATTTAATTGCTGATTATACTTTATATATATACAATGCTTTGGGGCAGAAAATGCTTGAGGTAAATAGCAATACTGACTATACTTATCTAGATTTAACTAATTTCAGAACAGGGCTATACTTTATAAACTATATTTCAAATGTTGATGATATTTTTTTCACGGAGAAATTTTTTATAGAATAATGAAATCAAATTTCTTTGATGATGTAGTTGATCTTGTAAAATTAATACCCTATGGAAGGGTAACAACTTATGGAGCTATTGCTAAGTATTTAGGAGCAAGTAAAAGTTCAAGAACCGTAGGCTGGGTATTGAGTAGCCAATCAATTAAGCATAATTTACCAGCACATAGGGTTGTCAATAGGTTGGGTGTTCTTTCCGGTAAAAACCATTTTCCTAACCTGTTATATATGCAGCAAAAGTTGGAAGAAGAAGGTTTAATTATAACGGAAGATAAAGTTTTAAATTTCGAAAAGTTTTTTTGGGATCCCAATAAAGAATTAACATTATAGATTATCCTTAATATTCTATATACATTTGCCATGTATGATAAGTAAAAATGATATTCTAAAGGCGTTACAGAAAGTTAATGAGCCAGATTTAGCAAAAGACATTGTTTCATTAGGATTGGTATCCAATATCTCTATTTCAGATGATGAAGTTTCATTTACAGTAGAAACTAAAAATGCAGCATTACATGCTAGAAAACGAATGGTAGAAGCATGTGAATTTGCTTTAGAAAGATCGTTTGGAGATGCCATTAAAGTTAATGTTGATGTTATCGCTATGAAAAAGTCAGAAGCTGCACAACAAATACTTCCAAATATTAAAAATATAGTTGCCGTAGTTTCAGGTAAAGGTGGTGTTGGGAAATCTACTGTTGCTGCCAATATCGCAACAGGTTTAGCAAAGAAAGGTTTAAAAGTAGGTATTGTAGATGCTGATATTTATGGCCCTTCTCTTCCTATTATGTTTGATTTACAACATTATAAACCAATGTCTAGGGTTGTTAATAAAAAACAACTAATAGTACCTGCAGAAAATTATAATGTAAAATTACTTTCTATTGGTTTTTTTGCTGAGTTAGACCAAGCTGTAGTTTGGAGAGGTCCAATGGCAGTAAAAGCTTTACGCCAACTGATCTTTGATGCAGATTGGGGTGATTTAGATTATTTGATCATTGATACTCCTCCTGGCACTGGAGATGTTCATTTGTCTATTGTCCAAAACCTGCCTCTTACTGGCGTGGCTGTAGTTACTACTCCACAACCCGTTGCTCTAGCAGATGCAAAAAAAGCGATAGCTATGTTCAAAATGGAAAACATCAATGTACCTATTTTAGGTCTTGTTGAAAATATGTCTTGGTTCACTCCAAAAGAACACCCAGATGAAAAATATTTCATTTTTGGCAAAAATGGAGGTAAAGATCTTTGTGAATCGTTAAATATTAATTTAATTGGTCAAATACCGCTCGTTCAAAGTATAAGAGAAAGTGCTGATGTTGGTCGTCCTGCAGTACTCCAACAAGAAACAAATGTAGAATCATATTATCAATCTGCTTGTGAAAATTTATTATCTTTTGTTGATCAAAGAAATGAAAAACTAGATCAAACTAAAGTTGTCCCAGTAGAATATGGTGAACCAAAATGTTCTTCCAATGAATAAAACAGAAAAAATAGTACTAAAAGCAATTGACGACTTAAGACCTTATTTGCATAATGATGGGGGAGATATGGAGCTAGTTGAAATTACACCTGAAAAAAAAGTTATTATTAAATTATTGGGCGCATGTAAAACTTGCTCTGTAAGCTCAGTAACTATTAAGGCTGGCTTAGAAGAAAATCTAAAAGTATTACTTCCAGAAATTAAGGGAGTTGAAGCAATTCAATATTGATTAAAATTCAAACTGAAGACCAATAGATGGTAAAATTGTACCAGCAGTATTGGAAATAAGTTTTAATTGATATCTGGATGGGTCATTAGGGTTTTCAAGAATGTCCCCATTGCTGTCTCTAACAGGTATTAAGCTTGGAGGTGTTTCGCCTTGAAAATTGTATAAATTCTGTACATCAAAATATAAATTAAGAGCCACTTTATTCCAGTACCATTTTTTGTCGACTCTTAAGTCTAACCCATGGTTTGCAGCTAATCGCTGTCCATTAAGTTGATTATAATCTAAGAGTCCAAAAGAATTGATGTCCCAGATATATTTGAGGGAAGAACTTAATGTGTCATATGGAGTGTAGGGAGGTCCACCAGAATACCTAAATCTGACTCCAATTTCCCAATCATTATTTAATTTGACTCCACCGGTTAAACTAATAAGGTGTTTATTATCCCATGCCGAAGGTCTGTAAATACCATCTTTATCATTAAACTCGCTACGCACCCAAGTGTAGGCTAAAATTCCATAAAAACGCTTGTTTAATTTCTTTTGTGCTAGAAATTCAATTCCATATGTTCTACCTTCAGATGAGCTTGTTACAGGTTCATTTCCTATCACTCCAAAATCACCACCTAAATTGGCTAAGCAGATACTGTCCCTGAGCAAAAATGGGTAGTTGTTGTATTTTTTGAAAAAGCCTTCTAACGTTATTTTACTGTATGTGCCAGGATTATGTTCTAAGCCAAAAACAAGGTGATTGTTATTGATATATGTCAAATTATTTTCCTTATTAACTAATACATTGTCGTTGTTTCTGTAGCCCATTACAGTATAGGCAGGCAGTTGGAAATAGCGACCAACATTAAAGTTAAGACTGCTTTTGTCACTAACAGAATAAGATAGGCTAAACCTTGGTGATAATTGATCAAGGGGGTTTTGCATAGATTTTGAATAGTTATTTTGATCAGTTCTCAATCCTAAAGAAATAATGAGATCGTTATTTAAGAATTGCTTACTTAATTGGCCAAAAAGAGATGTCTTTATGATATTTAGAGAGGAACTAAAGTTTAATGTGTCAGGAATGTTTTGAATTACGATTCGTTGGAATGTTTCATTGGTGTAAGTAGCGTATTCTAAGCCTGTTCCATAGTTTAATTTCCAACCATTTTTTCTAAAGGTATTTTCAAATCTAAATTTATTTTCAATTTCTTGTGAAATATAGTCTTGTAATAAGCCTTCATTATTAGTTTCATCATTGTCGTAATACTTGTAAGATCGATTATTTAAATGGTTTCTTGAAAACACAAAGTTTTGGAAACTGTTTTCACCAAATCTTGTCCAATTGAAACCAGTTGCATAGTTCCATTGAGTTGTAATGGGCAAGTATCCCAATATATAATTATTTCTTTCAATTGTTGATGAATCATTTTGGGTTAAATTCTCTTTAGATAAAATATCATCGTTAATTCCTTTGTTTAATTCAAAGTCATCTATAGCGCCAAGACCTATTATAGTAATTTGATTTTTGTCATTTAATTTTGTTTTAACCTTAAACTGAAAATCATTATAAGTTGGAAGAAATGGTAATCCAATAACTTTAAATAAGAATTGTAGATAGGATCTTCTAGCAGAAAAAACAAAAGTGGTTTTGTCATTGATTGGTCCGTCAAATGTCATTCCAAAATCACTTGAGCCAACAGTAAAAGTAGAAGCAATTCTATCTGTATTACCATCTATCTGTTTGAACTCCATAACAGAACTCAATGTATTTCCTCTATTTGATGGAAAAGCACCAGTGTATAAGTCAACTTCCCTTATAAAGTTGACATTAATCATTCCTACTGGTCCTCCTGATGATCCTTGAGTGGCAAAGTGATTGATATTAGGCACTTCAATACCATCTAAGTAAAATCTGTTTTCGTTTGGTGCACCACCTCTAATAATAATGTCATTTCTGAATGATGCTGAAGAAGCGACACCTGGAAGAGATTGGATTACTCTTGAAATATCTCTATTTCCACCTGGATTTCTGTAAATTTCAGTGGCATTAATACTCCTTTTGCTTACTGGACTTTCAAAACTTTTCTGAAAAGGAGAAGCTTTAATCTCTACTTCTTCAAGTGAAGTAGATGATGATATAAGCTGAATGTCTAATACTGTTGGTTTATTGGGGTTTACAATGACTTCAGCAATAGATTTGCTTTGGTACCCAACAAATGAAAAACTGATGTTATAAATTCCAGGTTTAAGATTTGAGATAATGTAATTACCATCTAAATCTGAGGCGACTCCACTTTGTGTTTGTTCGATATAAACATTTGCGAAGGGTATTGTTTCGTTGTTTGTGGCATCAGTTATGGTGCCTTTAATTACACCACTCTGTGAAAAAGCTTGTGTAAATAAACAAGAAAACAGGAGTGTTGTTAATAAGGATCTCATTTTGTTTATACTTTTATAATCAAAATTAAACAAAAATTAACATAATCACTTTGATTTTGAAAAATGTTTAATTAATTTAGCTAAAAATTAAACAAATGCAAACTTACTCAATTGCTGACCTCGAAAAATTATCCGGTATCAAATCCCATACTATACGTATTTGGGAAAAGCGTTATGAATTAGTAAAACCACTCAGAACTGATACAAATATTAGAGCTTACAATGATGACCAGCTGAAAAAAATTTTAAATGTTTCTTTTCTTATCAATAACGGCATGAAAATAAGCAAAGTTGCGTCTTTAACAAATGATGAAATTTCTGACAAGGTGGTATCTTTAACCTCAAAATCTGAAGGTTTTGATTCATACATTAATTCTTTTGTAATATGTACATTACAATTTGATCAGACTCTATTTAACAAAACATATAATGAATTGCTAAAGTCCTATGATCTTGCCTTTATTTATGAAAATATTTTTATACCCACACTAAGAAGAATAGGTGCTCTTTGGTCATCTGGTGAATTATTTCCTGCTCAGGAACATTTTTTATCCAATATGATTAAGCAAAAGTTTCATTCAGCTATTGAAAACGCTAATTCCGGGCCAAAAGCCAATCAAAAAGCATTTTTGTTTTTACCTCCCTGGGAAGATCATGACTTCGCCTTAATGTATTCTAATATGATACTTAAAGAACTTGGATTTGAAGTTATTTACATAGGCAAAACTATTTCTTTCGACAGTATTGTTCAATGTGTGGAGAAAATTAAACCTGATTTACTCTTTACTACATTTATTGTTGGTCAAAAAGTAACAGTTTTACAAAAGTTCTGTGATGATTTAAAAGCCAAGTCAAACTGTAAGATGTTCTTTGGCGGAAATATTGATTTACTCAGATTGGTCAACACCCATGGAAAGGTATTTTATTCCTTAAATGAGTTCGATAAATTTTTTAAAAGTAGATTTTTGAATTGAAAAAAATTGCGGTAATTGGTTCTGGATTTGCAGGTTTAACATCAGCAATTGAATTAGCATCTTTAGGTTATGCTGTTACAGTTTTTGAGAAAAACGAACAACCTGGAGGTAGGGCTAGGAAGTTA
>CAJWIX010000053.1 GCA_913042175.1 uncultured Flavobacteriales bacterium | reverse complement strand
TTTAATATAGAAAGGAGGTGTCAAATGTCTAATTCAGAAAGTATTATGGAGTTTTTTAGACAAGTGGTGCCTCATTGGAACCATTTCTAAATTACTCCTTTCTTAACTAAGCAGGTCGATGGGCCTGCTTTTTTCATTAAAAATATCTTCTAGCTCCACTGTATTCCATGGCTTCACCTTTGCCAAATCCATAACTAAAGCCAAAAATGATAAATCGCCCTCTAAAGCTTCTACTGTATAATGAAAAATCGTTTTGAATAATTTCATTTACCCATATTCTAGAGGCAAACAGATCTCTAATACTGAAACTAATTACAGCCTTACCATTTATTAATTTTTGCCTAAAGCCAATATTTCCATACAGCTGTGGTTGAATTTCGCCTTGTATTGTCAGGTATCCAGATTCGTATTGTCCACTAAGCTCCACATCAGTGGTTGAAGTTAATTTAAGCTTTGAAGTCCATTTTGTATACCATTGTTGTGCAGAAAAATCAATATTTTGATTATTAAATTCACCTGTTCTTTTGAACTGGAAATAGTTAAAATCACCTAATAAAGAAATTTGTTTGTTAACATTTATTTTGGTATTAAGTTCTATACCAGTAGCATCTTTTTTACCAACATTATATGGAACATATGTAGTTACATTATTTTCAAATGTGGACAATCTTTCAATTACTCCTTCAGTAATACGTTTGTAAATACTCATATTAACGGAAACTTTATCTTTTGTTAGGATGGAAGAAATTTCAAAAGCGTCAGTAAATTCTGGTAATAGATTTGGATTCCCTGTTCTTATGTTATAATTGTCTCTAATGTTAAAAAAAGGGTTTAAATCCCATAATCTTGGGCGATATATTCTTTTGGAGTAGCCAAATTGAAATCCAAGATGATTATTTAGTTTGTAGGAAAAGTGGAGTGAGGGGAATAGGTTATTAAAATTTCTGTTGTTTTCTTCATTGGTTGTAGTAAGTAACGTTTGAAGTAATGTGTTTTCAAGCCTCAAACCACCTTTTAGTCCTACTTTATTTTTTTCAATTGCTGCTGTTGAGTATAATCCTAATACGTTCTGTTGGTATTCAAATTCATTAGTAAGTCCTGTATCAATTATCCAGCTATTGTTAATATTGTTTCTAACGGCATAATCATTATTTACGTTTTGCCATACATACTGAATACCGCTTTCTAAAACAATATTTTGACTAATTGGATTTTTGTAATCTAACTTAAAAGTGTGTTTTTCTTCTTTGAAGTTAGTTTCAGTTTCCTGTTGCGGATTATAAATATCCCCAGAGAGATTATCAATCATAAATGTTGAAGCTTGATCTTTACCAAAAAAATTACCTGTAGCACTTGCTACTAATGTATGATCTTCATTTCCATTTATTTCGTTTGCATATTGTAAGTCATATTGGTATTTAGGATTTATAGCAACCGTGTTTTCAGATCTTTCCCAGCTACCAATTTCTACATCAATAGAATCCATCATAAATTCAAAAGAGGAGGGTTGGTCTTCAATTTCCAAGGCATAACTTCCAGAAAGAGTAACCAAACTGTTGTCATTGATATAGTAGTCTGCACCTAAAATTAAATTGTAATAGAATTCATTTCTATACTCTGTACCTAAGCTTTCCAAATTAATTAGGCTCATAAAGTTTTCATTCTTGTTGTATTTCATTCTGGGTAATGATCTGTAGCCTAGCCCAATTTGAGTAAATAAATTAAATTTTTCTGTTCTATTGTTAATGCTTATTCCAGTACTGTGGTTATGTGGCCAACCAGTGTTAATAGATATAGAACCATTTAAACCTTTTCGTTGATCTTTTTTTAGCACAATATTTATAATACCTGAAGAACCTTCTGCTTCATACTTAGCAGATGGATTGGTTATTACCTCAATTTTTTCAATCATATCTGCGGTAATTGAGCTTAGCCCTTTGCCTTGTTCGCTTGCAATTACTGAAGGTTTACCATTTATCAAAATTTGAACTCCACCTGCTCCTCTTAAACTAATCTGTCCCTCAATATTAACATTGACTGATGGGATATTATTGAGTACTTCTAAAGCACTTGCTCCTGTTGAACTGATATCTTTACCAACATTAAACACTCTTTTATCTAATTTGAATTCCATGGTGGATTTCTCCACTTCAATTTCAAATTCATCTAGGTTTTGTGGAAATTCTTTAAGTAAAATTTCTCCTAAGTTTAGCGTTTTACTTTTCATTAAAATATCCTGAATTTTTAATTGCTCATAACCAATAAAATCTATATTCAAATTAGGGTTTTTAGAATTCGTTTTTAGCTGAAATTGACCGTCTTCTTGAGAGATGGTAATGTTTATGACCTTTGAAGAGTCAGCATCAACTTCTTTAATGGTAGCGTATGGTATAGGAAACTTTTTATTCTCATCTAATATGATTCCTTTTATTAGGTAAGATTCACTTTGAGCAGAAATACAAGTTGTAACTAGTAAGAAAATGAAAAAGGTGAAATGATTTATTAAGTATTTAGACACAATATTTAATTGTTATGAAGCAAAAACCATTTCACGTCTAATTTTACTTAATGCTTCAGGTGTAATGCCAAGATAACTTGCAATCATTTTTTGTGAGACTCTATTTGGAAGTGTTGGATATGTTTTAAGAAAAAATTCATAACGTTCGCGTGCTGTGTAAGACATAAGCATTATTACCCTTTGTTGTAATGTTCCAACTCGCCTCAGTAACTTTTTGTTCTTCTCCTCTAAAATTGTAATGTTATTATCTTGTTGAAATTCTTGACTTACAATGACTTCAGAATCCTCAAGACAATCAATATAAAGTGAGTTTTGATTACCCATAGCTATAGATTCTACATCACCAACTATCCAATCTTCTGGAGCAAACATAAAGGTGTGAATTTTTCCCTTATCATCAAGGTGATAACTTCTCAGAAGACCTTTAACTACATAATAAATGCGATTTGATCTGTTTCCAGCATATTCGATAATCGTTCTTTTTTTAATAAGGACTGATTTTTTGTTTTTGAATCTACATGGAATATTCGAAGACATTACTTAGACTTTGAGCAAATCTAAGTAATGAATTTTAATTTTTGCGAGGATAATCATTATAGATTTAAATGAGATCCATCACAATATGGAGGATTTTTAGTGTGTTTGCACATGCATATTGCTCCTTTTTTACTTTCATCTGATGAGAATATCAAGGGATTAAACATGGAATCTTTATGAGAACCATTGCACCATGGTTGGTTTTCAGATTTACCGCAGGAGCACCATGCGTAATTTTCTCCTTTTTCAATGTCAATGATTACGGGTTTTTTAGCTGCTATTTCTGGTTTATCTATCATGTCTAAATATTAATTTAAAATTAATTTAACTTCTAATTCGAAAATGTCATAAATGACTTTATCACCTAGGTTGTCAAAAAAAGAACTGGAACCATATTTTACATCGTATTTGGATCTATCAACATTTATTTTTGCTTTATAAACATCATTATTTCTTTTTACTATGAATTGAACATCATCTGTTTTGTCTTTGATAGTTAGGTTGCCGTGTAGTACGCATTGGTTGTCCTTAAAAGGCGTACTCTTTGTTATGATTAACTTTGCAGTTGGATAATTTTCAACTCCAAAAAAATCTGCAGATTTTAAATGACCTACTAACTTTTGATTGTAAGTAGCATCTTCAATATCAGTACAAGTCATTGAACTCATGTCAATATAAAATTGACCTCTTGTTATTTGATTATTAACTATATAAAATTGACCTTCTTTTATGCTAATATATCCATCATGTTCGCCAGTTACCTTTTTCCCTATCCAATGTATAGTTGATTTATCTGTATTGACTTTGTAATCTTGTGCTATATAGCATCCTATATTGAATATAAATGATAATGCAATGGTGATAATTGTTTTTTTCATTTTTTTGAATATTTGTTTATGATACAAAAATCATAAACACTTATTCATTCTGCATTAACATAGATTAAGAAATGAAAAAAACTAACTTTTTTACGAATGTCAGATTAGTATTATTTTATAAGTTTTATCAAGAACTTTAAGAAACAAAATTTTGCTGTTGAATTTTTTAGTTGAAATTATGGTGATGTTATTATGAACTATCTCGTCATATAATTTTTTCCCGTTTATAGCATATAATTCTATCAATATTGGTTTGTCGTAAGTGTTTACAATATTTATGTTTGAGGATGTTGGGTTAGGGAAAATTTGGATAAAATTAGAGTCTTCAATATTGTCGTTTGTAGGTCCACAATCTATTAGTCCATTTACATTGTATTTTGAAACAAAATTCCATATTTCTTGGCTAGCACTAATGTCCATGTTGCCAAAACTTCCAGGCCAATCATGATCTCCACCAATCACCTTAAGCTCCTTCACAGTTACACAATTGTCTCCGTTCTCCCAAACTCTTTGTTCTACTGTACTACCATCAGCTGTGTTAGTGTTAGGAATTTGTGTTATGGTTGGATTAGGATTAGTATTGTTGTGATTAGACCAATAAGTGGTGATTTCGTCCACTGAAAGATAATAAGGTTGAAATCCATTATACATGGAATGGAAATTCCCATCATTTGTTCCTGGGATTAATAAAACTGCAGTAGGGTGATTTGGTGTGCACGAACCAAAACCATTCGACATCCTGTATGAATCTGTAAGCATACTTCCTGAAACAGAGGCAAATGCAGCAATTCTATTATTTAACCTGCACCCTAATTCATAAGAAAAAATACCCCCCTCAGAATATCCACATGCATATATGCGATCATTATCAATGTTAAATTCAGATGATAGGCTATCAATAATAGCTTCAATATAATAAACATCATTATGGGTAGTTGGAGTTTTATGCAGCCAGGCATTGCTTCCATCAATAGGATCAATTGCAGCTTGTGGATAAACCGCAATAAAACCAGCAGTATCTGCTATGGGTCTCATATCATTTTCATTGTTCATGAATCCAGATGAAGTTCCACCACCACCATGAAAATTAAATAATATGGGAGTAGATGAATTTGCATTGTAAGATGCTGGTATATAAACAATATAACTTCGGTTTTGTCCATCAAAAAATAAATTTTTATTGATTTGTTGCTGTCCAAATGATGTTATAAAAACAACCATAAATAGTATGGTTTTACATATTTTCATTCCTCTTTTTTTTGTTTAGGTACTGATAGTCTAACCAATAAATAAGTTTTAATGATAATGTATTCATTGGTCCGTTTCTTAGGGTGTTGTTAAGTGTATTCCAATAATTGTCATTTACCATTTCATCACTAGTAAAAATAGAGTTTTTCCATACAAAATTCAGTTCACTTCCAGGAAGATAAACCCACCTTACTAACATGTCAATAGTAAAGGCATTATAATTAATATCATAAACTGAATTTCCATCTCCATCTAATCCTGTGTAATTGCTTAGATAATTTAATCTACCATTATCCATTAGTTCAGCAAACTGGTTGTATTTAATTTTTGCGTTGTAATGTCTTAATTGAAATGTAAGTCCCATTCGGTTAGTGGCTGTGTATTCAATTTTTAATGATTGAGTCGTAGTAATTCTGTCTCTTCTTCCAAATAAAATTCCATCAAACACATCTACCGGGGTACCAAAATTAACGGCATAACCTTCACTGTTGTATTGTAAATCTTGATCCCATTCGTGAATAATAAATAATTGATTGCTAACTCTAAATCGGAGTTCAAAGTTGTAGTCCCATTCCCACCAATTATCACGTTGAACGTTAGTGTAACCTAATCCAAGATCCATAGCAAAAGGTTTTTGATAATTAGTAGATACCCAAGCTCTTGAGCTTGTCCAAACAGGTCTTATAAAGTTTTCTCCCCATACTCTTGGTTCAAAGTAGTCATTTACTTCATTGATATTTCCATTGAGTCTTATTCCCATTGCATTAAAAGAATTGCTAATCATGGTTAAATTTCCACGCCAATAGGTCCCACCATAAAGATTAGGAGCGTAAAGTCGTTGATTTGATATGGAAAAATTGGAGAAGAATTTGTTCAAATTTAAAATACTGGGGTTAAAGTTTCTGTAACCAATTTCAAATCTTCCGGATCGTTCATTGTTGGCTCTTAAGAAACCTAAGTCGTTTGGATCATAAGTGTCTGATTCTTCATAGTAATTTAACCCAAATGTGAAGTTGCCGCGTTGTTTTCCAGTTTGAATGCCCCATGAATGTCCCAACTCAGTTTCTTCGTCTATAATATTTGATACTTTCAAATCAAAGTCTACAAAATAATCATTGGATGCAGAATTTAATTTTGTCTTTAATGCAGAAACATTGGCGTCATAGAAACTACCTAAACGCCATACATTAGTGTTGGTAAACGTGACAAAACTGTTGTTTTTTAAATTTTGATCCAGCACAAAAACATTGTAATTACTTATTGGGCTAATAGTAACAGCTCTTTCAGAGTCATCATCTGTATTGATGGCCGTTCCTTGTTGTTGAGCCGTTAGACCATTAAAAACACCTACGCCAAGTCCGTTTTTTAAACGTCCAGAAACTTTGCTGGCATTAATTAAAGGAACTGATGTTGGAACTTCAGTTAGTTGTTCATTTTCATTAAGTTGACCTTGATAAACTTTGGATGATGTTTGTACACCAATTCTTCTGCTGTAAAAGATGTTAGATTTGGTGAAAAGTTCTACACCTTCAGTAAAAAACTGTCTATTTTCGTTGAATTGAATTTCAAAAGGGCTAATGTTGAGCACTTGTTTGTCAAAAACCACTTGACCGAAGTCCGGAAGTAAGGTAACATCCAATGTAAGGGCTTCATTAATTCCATATTTGATGTCCATTCCACCATTGTAAGAAGCCACAAGATTTTCATTTTTAGAAAAGCTGTAATAACTTGATAAAAAGGGTATGAAGGCTAATCTTAAAGGAGGAGTAATGTCTTCTATACCTTTAACTTTTCCACTTTCCAACAAATAGTTTTCTAAATCTGGATTAACAGGTTGCCAAGTAGCTTCTTCTCTAAATCGACTAATTTGGCGGGCAAAATTTATATTCCAATTTTGAACTTCTATTTTAGGAAATCGTAGGGCAGAGTAGGGTATTTTAAGTTCAGCAAACCATCCTTTTTCATTGATTTTTACTCGGCTATTCCAAACTAAATTAAACTGGTCATTAAAATCTTGGTTGAAAATTTTAGCGTCTAATTGTACCCCTCTACTCGTTATGCCAAAGAAAAAACCATTTTGCCTATCATTATAGGTGTCTATGAAAATTCCTACCATGTCTAAATTGGGGTTGAAATCATCTCTGATGGAAAGTACTCTTGATAAGGAATCTGGATTGTCAAAACATTTAATGCCAATGTATAATGCTTCTTGATCATGAAGCATAGCTATTGAAGTTTTTTGAGATGCTTTTTCACCTGGGAATGGCCTCATTTGTGTGAATCCAGTTTCCCAATTTGCTGATTTCCAAACAACTTCATCAAAAGATCCGTTGAGTTCAATTGAACTTGAAATTAAACTGGAATTAATTTCACGTTGACCCAATAATGTGCCAATAAAAAAGAACAATGAGAATACAACGGATGTAATTTTCACACTTCTAAGTTACGTTTACTTTTTATTGGAATTTATAAGTTAACATATTTTATCAACAACTTCAATGTTTAGTTGTATAGCACAATATATCCGTTTAATGAGGTGGCTATGGTTAACCAAATTAAATATGGAAAAATAAGTAGGGTTTTATACCTCATCTCAGTTCTTAATGAAACCGCCATGTAAATGATAAGAATGGTTAATAAGCTAATGCTTAATAGTGCAACATTAATCCACTTAAAATGGAAAAATAAGGGATTCCAAATTACATTTAGAATAAACTCTGCAATGAATATATATAACAATTTTTTTAGTGTAATTTTTTCCCAAAGTATGGCCATGTAAACTGAAAAACATATCATAATGGTAGTCCATGCAGCACCAAAAACCCATCCTGGGGGTGTCCATGGCGCTTTGTTTAAATTCTGGTACCAATCCGATGGAACGCCTTCTCCAGTGAATAATCCTCCAATAAATAATCCGCCAAAATTTATTATTAGAAACAGTAAAATTCTTAAAATCATGTATAGTTATTTAATTCAATTCTTTTAATAATTAAGTAAGTTTAATAACAAACACTAATTTAACATTCTTCGGTAAATTACATTTTTCACAAATGTTAATAGTTGGTTATATTAATATAATTCTCTTTATTACTTTTAAATTATGAATACTTATGAAATCACTTATGATGGTAAACTAAGGACAACAGCTTTACATGTTGATTCTAATGAAACTATACATACGGACGCCCCTAAAGACAATGAGGGTTTAGGTGAATCATTTTCACCAACAGACATGGTTTGTACTGCTTTGGGGAGTTGTATATTAACCATAATGGCAATTGCAGCAAGAAAAAAAGGTATAGAAATAGCAGGTACAACTGCAAGTGTAAAGAAAACGATGCGTTCAAATCCAAGGATGATTGATTGTATTGATATAGCTATAAATTTCAATACCAATTTTGATGAAAAAACTAGAAAAATATTAGAACGTGCTGCACTTCAATGTCCAGTACATCGAAGTATTTCCAGTAAGGTTAAAAAGAATATTGTATTTAGTTACCCCAATTAGTCATCATTGATCAGCACCATTGTGCTGTCCAGCTTTGATTTTTCTATTTACAGTTTTATGATATCCAAATTCATAAATAGTTAAAGTGTCATTATGTTGGCTACAATTTAATTTGATCCAACCATAATTGTAGTTCCCATTACTTGGTATTCGAAAACCCAAGTATTTGTCCCCTTTTCCATTGAAATTACCTGCACTCGCAAAAGTCCCCAAAACTACGCTATTTTCACTCCAAAGGGCATTGGGTCCAATCTCATCATCATAGTTCAGCGCATCAGCATAATGCCACGTAGAGTTGTCTAAAAATTGCACTGTATTTGATCCAGCTCTAGCTGCTAAAGAATCAAAACCTGTAGGTAGGTTATTGGCGTTAAATTCATTCAAATCTATTATTTCAAAATACAGGTCAGGCAATTCATTTTCATCGAGATATACATATTGTTTTCCTGTAGAAATGATGGATGTATTTATAAACCCTGATAAAATGCTGTCAATATGGTTTGAGATAGGGTCATTGCTAGCTTGTAGTGCGTTAACGTCTGTTATAAATACATATTGATTATTCAATTCATGATAGTAAATATCATCTTTGTTTTTTTTAGAACAAGAGATACTTGTTATTAAAAACAATGAAATAAGATAAATTATCTGAAATTGATTTTTCATCCAAATATTTTAATAAAAAGCTAAACCAAATTGATTGTTGTCGCTTAATTTTTTTAGTTTTCGTTTGTCTCCTTTTGGAATGTTGATTGTTATAACTTTCCCTGTTTTACAATGACAAGCATAACAAAATTCTATTTTAGAAGAATCCAATTCAGATGAAATATAATTTACGGCTATTCCTTCTGAAGTTAAATAATCATTGATGCCTTGGTGATATGCTTCTGTTGTAAATGTATCTAATGTGATGAAGTTGTCCCAAGGATTAAAACAACCAGTTTCATCCCAATGCATAGAAATTGCTTGATCTTTGTTACATGAAACCATTAAGCCTAAAATGATAATTAGTGAAAAAAATCTGATTGAACTCATATTGTAATTATTAGTGTATAAAATTAACGCATCTTATTCAAAATTATTTTATCATAGGATAAATAGCGTTTTCTACATTAACGTAAAAAGTAAGTAAAAGGGTGGGTCTAAGCATTATTTTTTACAAAACTATACTTCCCTTTAAGTAGGTAATAGCTTTACCTAATATATAAACTTGGTCTCTTTTAAGCTCGCAGCTTAATAGACCTCCTCTTGATGAAAGTTGTTGAGCCTTTAGCTTAGTTTTCCCTAACTTTTTGCTCCAATATGGGGTTAGAGTACAATGTGCTGAACCAGTTACAGGGTCTTCAAGTATGGTAGCTTGGGGGGTGAAAAACCTAGAAACAAAGTCACAATGATCGCCTTTGGCCGATACGATAACACCTCCAGGATTGATGTTGATTTCGTCAAATACTGGCCTGTTGATGATAATATTTTCAACAGCTTTTTGATCTTCGTAAATAAGTAGATAATCTCTTGATTTGTATATTTCTTTTGGCTTGATATTAAGTGAATTTAAAATATTAACTGGAAGCTGTGTGCTTGTTGCAGGTCTTGAGGGTAAAACCATTTGATATTCATTTTTAATTTTGGTTACCTCTAATTTTCCACTCATTGTTTTAAAGATGACTTTTTCTTTTTTGTAATTCAATTCTTTGAATATGCAATGAGCTGTTGCTAAGGTTGCATGACCACATAAGTCCATTTCAATATCAGGTGTAAACCATCTTAAATTAAAATGGTCATCTTCAGCTGTGAAAAAAGCAGTTTCAGCTACTGCATTTTCTTTGGCTATTTCTAATAGAATTTGATCATCCAACCATTTTTCCAAGGGCACAACACATGCTGGATTTCCTTTGAACACACTATCTGTAAAAGCATCTATTTGAAATAATTTGAATTTCATCTCAAATTCTTTCTAAATCTTTTACAGTTCTTTCATTTTCTGTTTCTCCAGTATTAATGGTAGATATTGGTTCAAAAAGCATAATACTTACTTCTTCTTCTGCTATGGGCTTGTGTTCTACTCCTTTAGGAACAATGTAGCAATCATTCTTTTTAAGAACTACTTTTTTGTCTCTAAATAACAGCAATAATTCTCCTTCAAGAACCATAAAAAATTCATCTTCATTATCATGTTTATGCCAAATAAATTCTCCTTTAATTTTTGCTAATTTAATGTGTTGTCCATTTAGTTCACCTACAATTCTTGGATTCCAATAATCTTGAATTAAAGCTAGTTTTTCTTTTAATTTAATGATGTCCATTTTATTGTTTTAATAGGTTGAAATAATAAAATTCACTATCAGCCTCAACTTCCAAAATATATAATCCATTTTTAATTATTGGACTTGTTGATATCCTATGTTGATTTTGATACATTTCATGAAATACGGTTTGTCCAAGTGTGTTGTAAATCTGTAAATTAATTTTTTTGAATTCTTGATTTAAATCAACATTTAATTGGTTTATAATAGGGTTTGGATAAATAATTACTGGTGAGTTATAAATGGAGTTTACATTTACTGTGCTGTATGTTGAAATGGTATCGCAAAACGTATCTTGACCACAATCATCTGTTATGGTTAAACAAACAATGTAAGATGAATCTGCTGCAAATGAATGAGATGGATTTTGAATTAAACTTCCTCCACCATTACTAAAAGTCCATTCCCACGTGGTGTTTGGACCAGATGAACTACTATCAACAAAGTCCCATATCGAACCATTATTTGAATAAACAAAATTAGCGGTAGGAAAAAAGCACGGCTGTACATTTTGACAAATGGTGTCAGACCCACATGAATCTGTTAAATATAAGCACACCATATAAGTTGAATCATTGTTGTATGTGTGGGTAGGGTTTAAATCAGTTGATGTATTACCATCACCAAAATCCCAAATAAATCCAGTATTTCCACTTGTTAAACTTGTATTGGAAAAACTAAAGTCTAACCCATTATTAGTGAAAGAAAAATTGGCACTTGGTTGAGGACAACCAACTATTGTAAATGTTCCAGGAGTGGTATGAGTAGTTCCACTCCAACCAGCAAAATTATTCCAATACATTGGATTTGGAGTGCTGCTAAAATCGATGTTAGTGCTTAATCCACCAGTATTTGATGCAGTAAATTTTAAGGTGAATATCTCTTGACCTCTTGGAATAGATTGACCAATAGTAATCATATGCATCCAATTCCATGTTAAAATACCGTTTGCCGCCTGACTAGCATCAAAATTGGATGCATTCATTTGAAAAAGCTGAGAGCTTACTAATCCAGAATAGGTACAGACTGTAGGGTCCCAAGTTATGGTTCCATTAAATGTAACTATGTTCCAAAATTCGTCATTGTCAGAAGTGAAAACAACATCTACAGCTTGTCCAGGTGTAACAGTAACATCTGAAGCAAGAATAGCTGGTGAAGGAGTTTGCGCAAGCATAATTTTATATGAAGATATATATAGGAATAAGAATAAAAGGTGGCTAAATTTCATTTTTGATATGATTTGGCATCAAGTTAAAAATTTAAATCACCGATTAATTTTTTTAGTCATATTATTTGTATTCACTTAATTGGTTTAGATAAGTTGAAGAAAGCTAATCGATAATTTCAATGTTGGATTCAATTTAACTTGTTTATGACATGTTACTATCACAAATTAATGGCTTAAAACAAATAATTCTCACTTTTTAGTGTCAATCAAAATAGAAAAGTTTAAATTAACTTTTTGATGTTGTTTTAATCATATAACTTGTTAAAAAAGAAAGAAATAGAAGAAAATCATAAAATGAGAAT
Source organism: uncultured Flavobacteriales bacterium (assembly GCA_913042175.1). Taxonomy (GTDB): domain Bacteria; phylum Bacteroidota; class Bacteroidia; order Flavobacteriales_D; family Parvicellaceae. The sequence continues at coordinate 3,609 of CAJWIX010000053.1, read as the reverse complement.
ATTTGATAATGACACCTTAGAGTTTTTATCAAAGTGTCACTATAGTATTCCTTTTATTTTATTCATTCCTGTGGTAATATTATTTTTTTCAAAAAGCATAATGCTTGGCTTGTCATTTACAATGTCAATCATAATTTTTATCATAGCATTTTTAGCCTGGACATTATTTGAATATTTTGCTCATGCCAATTTATTACACACTTTTAGTCGTAGATTGGGGATGAATAATTTCTTGCAGAAATCTCATACTCGTCATCATGATTTTCCCCACGATGATACAAGAGTAGTTTTATCTCCGTTAGTTAGTATTCCTGGAGCATTTTTATTCTATTTTATATTTATTTCTACAATGGGTAAAGTATATGGATGTTGCTTTTTCTCAGGATTCGTTTCTGGATATCTTATATATGATTTAGTTCATTATAATGTACATCATAAAAATTTTAAATGGAGATGGTTTCAAGTGCTAAAAAGGCATCATTTAATGCATCATTTTAAATATCCTGAAAAAAACTTTGGGTTAAGCACGACTATTTGGGATAAGCTTTTCAAAACTGTAAAATAAGTACCACAAAACGGTTGTCTTAAAGTAATCTTAATTTAACATCCTTTTAGATTTACAAAAGATTTAAGATATTCGCAATTCTCATGAAATATGGTATTGCCAACATTGTTCTTTTTTGCTTCCTTATATGTGTTTCATCTTTCAAAGCTCAAAACACTGATGAAGAACAAGGTGTTTTAAAGAGATATTTCAATCAAATTTTAAATGACACCAATGATCTGTCAGCTCCAAAGTTTATGACTTATCCAACGTTGGCATACTCTCCTGAGACAAGATGGGAAATAGGTCTTTCAAGCTTATATATATATTCTGCCAAAAGAGATCTTGAAAACAGATTAAGTGAAGTGAAAGCATTCACATTTTACACACTTGAAAAACAGTATGGGATTTGGTTAGACCATATGCTATACACAGATAAGAATGAGTGGTTTTTTTTGGGGAGAGCTCGTTACCAAAGTTTCCCTTTATTATATTTTGGTATTGGACCTGATAGTCAGTCAGAATATATTTCAAGAGTTGATGGAGAATATACGCTTTTCAGAGAACGCTTTTTGAGAGCTGTTTTGCCTTCTCTATATTTTGGACTGGAGTTGGATTTTCAACGTCTTTCCAATGTGAAATACAAAGATGTAACAATAGACCATCAGCCTCCATCAATTGGTGGAAATGGATCTACTAATGTTGGATTAGGTCTGGGTATTTTATATGATAATATCCACAACGCTCTCAATCCAAGAGAAGGGATTTACAGTGAATGGGCATTTTTATCTTACGATGGAATATTTGGCAGTGATTTTAATATGACTACCTATATCATTGACAATAGATTTTACAGGCCCGTTAAAAAAAACACGGTAATTGCAGGTCAATTATATGGTCAATTTACAAGGGGTAATGCTCCTTTTAATATGTTGTCTTTAATGGGCGGAGAAAGTTTAATGAGGGGGTATTATTTAGGTAGGTATAGAGATAATCATTTATTAGCTGCACAACTTGAGTATAGGATTTTACCATTCAAATTTTCTAAACGTTGGGGAGCTAGTGTTTTTATGGCGACAGGTCAGGTGTTTAGTCAAAATAATAAATTTCAATTCAAAAACTTATTGCCAACTGGTGGAGCGGGATTACGATTTTTAGTTTTCCCTGAAAAGGACATTTATACTAGAGTTGATGTGGCATTTACTCAAGAGGGTAGAGGGATATACTTCTTTATTGGTGAAGCTTTTTAATAATAAATCTATTTCTAAATATTTACAGCGATATCAACCACAATATTATGTTGTTATCTTGGAAGTTTGATTGAACTAGATATTTTTTGTCTGAAGAAATATCAAGACCTGTGGGTTGATTCCCAGCTCTCCAATTTTCAATAGCTTCCCATTTATTAGTGTCTAATATATATATATCACCATTTCTAGGACTTCTTTTGGTGTAGCCCTCTTTATTATTTGGCCCTCTGCATGAAACAAATAAATAACTATAATCATCAGATAAACGGATAGAGTTTGGTTTCAAATCTACTCTAACACTACCAATGTATTTTTTTTGCTCCCAGTCGTATTTAAATACTTTTGATAGGCTCATATTACTGTAATATAGTAGTTTGTTGGTAGAGTCATATTGCACATCTCTAGCTGCGCCTCCATATCCTTTAATATTAAATATTTTTTCTCCAGATTGTGAATTAAATACTTCAATATCCCCTTTGTTAAATAATGCTACGGCAAATGTTGAGTCATTAAGCCAACAAATACCTCTCGGTGTTTTTCCTGTTTTTATTTTTTTTATGAGTTGTTTATTATTAACATCAAAAATGGTAACGGAGTTACTTATCCAATGAGACATAGCTACAACATTTTTATTAGGGCTAAATTCAATTATTTTAGTCCATATTCCTTTTGAATCAAATTTTGACAATTTGTCTTTTTCTTTATCCCAAATAAAATAATCACCAGTTGTCATTCTGGTAAACCAAAATTCATTATTGTTTTTCCATGTTCCCTCGGCATAACCTTTGTTTTTTTCTGCATTTTCATGTTTTGTAATTATAGTTTTGAACTTTTCAAGATTATTAGTTTTGAATAGTTCTACAGCTACAGCAGAATCACTAAGCAATGTAACTGCAATAGTGGAGTCATTTGGTGAAAAAGAACATGATTTAGGAGCTTTTCCAGTTTTAGTTTTTTTGAAAAAGAATGGAAAATCTTTTTGATAAATCCATCCCTCTTTTTCAAGAGAGTCTTTTACTAATAAAGCCAAATTGTTATCATTTAGAAATTTATCATTATGAACATTTTGGGCGTGCTGTTTCTTAATTGAAGTAAAGACTAATAAAGTATATATCAATAGTACTATATAATATTTCAACTTAATTGATTTATAAATATTTATAGTTTGATACTTTTAATCCCTGAAAAAGTTTCAATAAATTAATTGAGATCGTAAGATTGAATATATTAATATACTTATAACTTAAGAGTTATTAATATTCAAATGCATTATTATTTATATCTGAAATCCAATAATAAGTAAATCATCTATTTGTGGAAATTCTCCTTTCCATTCATTAAACTCATCCTCAAGAAACTTTGTTTTTTCGTTTCTTCTAACTGAAGTTTCTTGGAGGATTTCTTCAAATTTATTTATTCCTAAGGATGTCATTTTAGTTCCACTTAATTGATCTTGAAATCCATCTGAATACATGTACACCCAAGAGTTTTCCTTAATTTTAATTTGATGATTGGTGTATTCTCGCTTCATCTCAATACTTTTTTTCGAGAATGTACCTCCCACAGGAATTAGATTTGCTTCATATCTTTCCAATTTACCATTGTGGTCAATTAAGATCCCATTTCTCGCTCCACTAAATGACATTTCCTTAGTTTTTTTATTAATTATACAAATAGAAAGATCCATCCCGTCTTGTATTTCCCCACCATCTTTTTGGTCTAAAATTCGAACAATGTCGTTGTTTAAGTGCAATAAAATATCTGCAGGATTTAATTTATTATGTTGAATTATTTTATCTAACAAAAGACTCCCCA
>CAJWIX010000052.1 GCA_913042175.1 uncultured Flavobacteriales bacterium | reverse complement strand
GTATTTACAAAAAATGGAGAAAATATTGAAGCAGGATTCACCATACTTAAAATAAATGCCAATTGAATTACTTTGAAGAAAATAGCACTAATTCGTTAGATCAAACTTGGGCTTTCATTAATTGTGAAGTAGCAGATCATGTGATGACGCTTACGCTTAATAGACCAGCTAAAAAGAATGCGCTTCATCCTCAAATGGTCAATGAAATTGCATTTGCACTTTCTCACGCACACCACAACAAAGATATTAGAGCAATCCTTTTAAAAGCGGAAGGAGACGTCTTTTGTTCAGGCGCAGATTTGAAAGCATTTATGGGAGTTTCAGAAGAATTCGAATCCACCATTCCATCTACTACCAAACAAGTACTGATGGGTGAAATATTTCAAGAAGTACACAAACCCATCATTTGTCAACTTCATGCGAATATCATGGCAGGGGGGCTGTTTTTTCTTACAGGAAGTCATTTTGTAATTGCAGACCAAAAAGCAACATTAGGACTGCCAGAAGTAAAGAGAGGTTTATTTCCATTTCAAGTATTAGCCGCATTAGTCAATAAAATCAGTAAAAGCAATGCTATAAATTGGTGTATAAGTGGTGACACCATCACCGCCCAAAAAGCATTAGAATGGGGCTTATTGACAGAAGTGGTAGAAAGTAAAGACTTGAAAACTGCAACCGAAAAAATTATAGAAAAAATAAAAGGAAATTCTCCAAACGCCATACGACTTGGCTTAGAAGCTTATGAAAGAATAACCAAATCGGAAGGTGAGCATCAATACTTGATGGAAATGCTTCAAAAAACCATCATGAGTAAAGATGCTCAAGAAGGAATTAATGCATTTAAAGAAAAAAGAAATCCAGTTTGGACTGGCGAGTAAATAATTAACTATGGGACACGAAAAACTAATAATATCAGCAGCATTAACGGGAGCAGCAACAAACCGATCTCATTGCCCTTACATTCCATTTACACCTAAAGAACTAGGTGAAGAATCTAAAAGAGCTGTAGATGCAGGTGCTAGTATTGTTCACATTCATGCTAGAGAAGATGATGGAACTCCTTCATGGAGAACAGAAGTATTTGAAGAAATACATGAGGAAGTACGTAAAAGATGTCCAGATGTCATCATCAACTTTTCAACAGGAGCTATTGGGATGAGTGCAGCTGAACGGACTAAACATTTACATGCTACAAAACCAGATATGGCGGCATTTAATATGGGTAGTATGAACTATGCTATATTCTCTAAAAAAGCCAAGCAATTCTTCTGGAATGCCGTATTTGAAAATTCTTTTGACACCATGATGGAAGTGGTAAAAACCATGAACGAAAATCAGGTCACCCCTGAGATGGAGTGTTTTGATACAGGTCACATTAGAAATGCTGAACCGCTTAAACAAATGGGATTACTTCCAGACAATGCTTGTTACAGCTTAGTTATGGGCGTACTTGGAGGAATTCCGGCTACCACAGAAAATTTAATCCATCAAATTAAGCAAGTGCCAAAAGGGTCTATGTGGCAAGTGATTGGCATTAGCAGAAAACAATGGCAATTGGCGGCTGTTGCTTGCACTATGGGAGGAAACTTCAGAGTAGGATTAGAAGACAACTTTTACCTACCTAACAATGAAATGGCTAAATCCAATGGCGAATGTGTTGAATGGGGAGTGAAATTAGCTACAATGATGGGTAGAGAGGTCGCTACAATAGAAGAAGCAAGAGCACAATTGAAAACCCCACTTAAAGAAACTGTATAATGTTTGCCAAAGACACATTTAAAAACAAATATATTCTTGTAACAGGTGGCAGAAGTGGAATAGGTTTTCAAATAGCCAAAGATTTTCTCTGTCTTGGAGCTACTGTTATTATAGCTTCCAGAAAAGAAGAACCTCTTGCTGAAGCAGCTGAAAAACTAACCAAATTTGGAACTGTACTACACAAAGCTTGTGACATTAGAAAAACAGAAGAGATTCAACAATTGACCAGCTTCATTAAAGATAAATGTGGTCGTTTAGACATCTTAGTGAATAATGCGGGAGGACAATTTCCTGCCCTTACAGAATACATCAATGACAAAGGATGGAATGCGGTTATAAATAACAACCTCAATGGTACTTTTTATATGATTAGAGAAATGGGCAATGCCTTTTTTATTCCTCAGAAGAATGGGGTCATAATCAATATAATTGCAGATATCCTTAGAGGATTTCCTGGGATGGTTCATACGGGTGCTGCCAGAGCAGGAGTGGAAAACATAACCAAAACCATTGCCCAAGAATGGAGTGAACATCATATAAGAATTAATTGTGTTGCCCCTGGAATTGTAGAAACTTCAGGACTTGACACTTACCCACAACCTGTACAAGACATGTTTGAAGATGCCAAAAAAGCCATACCACTTGGTCGATTTGCTACTGCTGAAGATGTGTCTAATGCTGTCTGCTTTTTTGCAAGTGACTTATCAGCATACTGTACTGGTACAACACTTTACGTAGACGGTGCACAACATTTAAATTATGACAAAATGGGATTAGCCCGAGTGATGAAATCATTTTTAAACCCAAGTTAATAGATGGAAGTAAAAGAGAAAAAAGCAATTAAAGGAGGAGAATTTTTATTAACCAAAAGTGATTATTCAACGGTTTTTACACCGGAAGACTATACCGAAGAACAAAAAATGTTTAGAAGCTCTATGAGAGACTTCTTAAACAAAGAAGTAGAACCCATTAAAGAAAAATTTGATACTAAAGAAGGTACTGAATTAGCTCCAGGTTTGCTTGAGAAAATGGGTGAACTAGGTTTTCATGGAATTGGTGTTCCAGAAGAATATGGTGGATTAAACTGTGACATGAAAACAGAATTGGCTTTTGGAGAGATAGCCTCAGATAGTTTTGCATTCAGTCAATCCATTGGTGTGCATACAGGATTAGGTGTATACCCTATTCTACTTTATGGGACTGAAGAACAGAAAAAAAAGTACCTCAACGACATTGTAACTGCCAAAATTAAATGTTCCTATTGCTTAACAGAACCTGGAGCAGGTTCTGATGCAAATTCTGGTAAAACAAAAGCAATTTTTAATACAGATAAGTCAAAATTTATCCTCAATGGGCAAAAAATGTGGATAACCAATTCTGGATTTGCAGATGTTTTCTTTGTGTTTTGTAAAATTGAGGATGACCCCAATCTTTCTTGCTTAATTGTTCATAAAGAATGGGGAGTAAAGTTAGGTGCTGAGGAAAAAAAACTTGGTATTCATGGTTCATCTACAAGACAAGTGTTTTTTGAAAATATTGAAGTGCCTGTAGAAAATCTTTTAGGAGAACGCAATAAGGGTTTCAAGATAGCCATGAATGCGCTTAATGCAGGTAGAATTAAAATTGGTGTAGCCAATACAGCCATTGGAAAACGAGCATTTAAACTTGGTGTAAACTATGCCAATGAAAGAGTTCAATTTGGAGAAAAGATTGCCAATTTTGGTGCCATTAAAGAGAAGATTGCCACTATGGCATCTCGACTCTATGGTTTAGAAAGCAGTTGGAATAGAGCGGGTCAGCAAATTGATGAAGTATATGAAGAGCTCATAGAAAATGGAGTTGACAAACTGGAAGCCAAAATTAAATCCTGTGCAGAATATGCTATGGAGTGTGCCATCATCAAAGTATATGGCTCAGAAGTTGAATCTTTCATAGTAGATGAAGCCTTACAAATTCATGGTGGAATGGGATTTTCAGGTGAAAGTGAAATATCAGTTCACTATAGAAATGTGAGAGGAAATAGAATCTATGAAGGCACCAATGAAATAAACAGAATACTCACACCTACTATGCTGCTTAGGAAGGCCATGAAGGGTGAGTTGCCTTTTATGGAAAAAACAATGGCATTATTTCAACAGCTTTTAAGTGGAGAATTGACTGCAACTAAAGAAGAAAAAGAGCCATTAAAACTTATTGAAAATTATATTGAAGTGGCTAAAAAAGCAACTCTACTAACAACAGGAATTGCTGTCCAGAAATTTCAACAAGAAATTAAAACTGAACAAGAAGTTTTAATGCATTTAGCAGACATGATGATGCCTATTTACATCCTTGAAAGTGCACTACTTAGAGCTCAAAAACAACAATCTATGATATATACCAAATTAACTTTGGTTTTACTATACGAAGCAAGTGAGTTGTTGTCCAAACATGCTAAAGAAGTCATTTTTGCCTCATCTGGTACTGATGAAGCCATGAAAAACTACAAAGGCATCAATCGATTATTTCAACTTCCTTATCAAAATTTAAAAGAGCTTAGAAGAGAAGTTGCAAACCATTTTATTACAAAAAATAAGTACGAATTAAATTAAAATATAGTGAAGAGTCCAATTGAATATTTTTTAGACTGGGAAAAACAAACACCTGATCAAGTTTTTCTAAGACAACCCAAAGGAAAAAGCTGGAAAGAAATTACTTACGGAGAAGCTGCTGTAGAAGTAAGAAAATTGCTTCAAGTATTAATTGACATGGGGCTTAAAAAAGGAGATCATATAGGTATTCTATCCAAAAACTGTTACCACTGGATTATTGCCGATTTGGCCATTTCTTTAGGAGGTTATATTTCCGTACCATACTATGCAAGCTTACCCAAAGATCAATTGAAAGAAGTAGTAGAAAAAAGCGACATAAAATTATTGTTTGCAGGTAAACTTGATGAATGGGGAAACAAAGGTGAAGCATTAAATGATAAATTAAAAGTGATCAAATTCCCACATTATGAAGGAAATGCAAAGGTTAGTGTTGGAGAGGAATGGGCCGAATTAATGAAAGATAAAAAAGAAGCTACTGATTATGTTTTACCCAAATTAGATGAACTATGGACTATTCTATTTACCTCTGGTACTACAGGCAGTCCTAAAGGAGTAATGCTAAATTACAGAAATGTGGCTGTGGTATTTAGAGATGAGGAAAAGTACAACACATTAGGCATTAATGAACTAAAGGAGTTCCGATTCTTTTCTTTCTTACCTCTAAATCATGTGGCTGAACGAATAGTAATAGAAAGTGCTGCACTTTATAAAGGTGGATCCATCTCTTTTGGTGAGTCTATTGATACTTTTGTAGACAACTTAAAAGACACACAACCAACTGTATTTTTTGCCGTACCTAGAATTTGGAGCAAATTTCAATCAGGAATTTTTGGTAAAGTAAAACCAAATGTGGTTAACACCTTACTCTCAACACCGATATTATCTTCATTTTTTAGAGCAAAACTTAAAGTAGCTTTAGGACTAGCTGAAGCAAAAATTGTTCTAACCGGAGCTGCATTAACGCCAGTTCACTTGAAAAAATGGTATAGAAAATTGGGGCTAAATCTAAGAGAAGTATATGGTGCAACAGAAGCTTGTGGAGCAGTTACACTAACTCCTAAAGATGAATTAAGTGATGTAAATGTGGGTAAGCCCATTGCCGGAAGCAAGATAAGAATAGATGAGCAAACAGGTGAAATCATTTATTTCTCTGAGCAAAACATGCAAGGTTACTACAAAGACCCTGAAAAAACACAAGAAATTTTAAAAGACGGTTGGATTTACAGTGGGGATAAAGGAAAAATTGATGAAAACGGAAGCTTACATATTGTGGGTAGGGTTAAAGATGCCTTTAAGACAGAAAAAGGGAAATACATCACACCAAATCCAATAGAAGAAAATTTATTAAAGAGTGACCTTTTAGAGCAAGCCTGTGTAGTAGGGTTAACAACTCCTCAACCCATAGCCTTGGTCAATTTATCAGAAAATGGATTAAATAAAGATAACAAACAAGTATCTGTAGAATTAAAAGTCCATATTGAAAAAGTGAATCAAAACTTGGCCAATTATGAACGCATATCAACCATTGTAGTGACTAAAGAAATCTGGAGCGAGCAAAATAAATTACTTACCCCTACCCTTAAAGTAAAGCGAAACAAAATTGATGAAAAATACATGAATAAGTATCTTGATTGGCATAGAGAAACTGAAAATATCATCATGGAATCATGAGTACTACCAAAGAAATAAAAAGAATATACGAACTACAATCTGACCCAAAGAATGTACTTTCTCTAAGGAACTCCTCTCATCAAGATCGGATTGCCAAAATAAAAAGTATATACAATTATATTTTACATGAAGGCAATCACAGAACTATTGCAGAGGCTTTGTATAAAGACCTTAGGAAATCTAATGAAGAGGTCATTACAACAGAAATGACTCCCGTTATTCTTACTATAAAAGAAGTATGTAAAAAGCTTAAACAATGGATGAAAGACGAACATGTTCCATCACCAATTACTATGGTTGGAATGTCATCTTTCATTAAGTATGAATCAAAAGGAAATATCCTAATTATAGGACCATGGAACTACCCATTTCAACTTACCATATATCCTTTAGTATACGCCATAGCTGCAGGAAATACAGCTATCATTAAACCCTCCGAATTTTCTTCTCATACTGCCAAAGCCTTAAATATTATGATAAAGGCATTATTTGATGAGAATGAAGTGGCTGTAATAGAAGGTGGTGTCCCAGAAGCTACTGAATTATTGAAACTACCATTTAACCATATTCACTTTACTGGAAGTCCTAAAGTAGGTAAAATCATAATGGAAGCCGCAGCTAAAAATTTAACTGCTGTTACATTAGAATTGGGTGGTAAATCTCCTGTTATCATAGATGGAACGACCAATATTAATTCTACAGCTGAGAAAGTATGTTGGGGTAAAACATTGAATAGTGGCCAAACATGCATAGCGCCAGATTTTGCCATTGTACATGAATGGGCACACCAAAAATTTGTAGAAGGATTTAAAATAGCATGTGAAAAATTTTACAACGCTGAAAATAAAGGAATTGATCAGTCAAATGATTATGGTAGAATCATTAATGATTCCAATTTTGACAGGGTGAACGAATTGCTAGAAGATGCCAAAGAAAAAGGAGCTAAAATAGAATTTGGTGGTAAAGTGGAAAAAGGAGACAAATACATTCAACCGACTTTACTTACAAATGTCAACAAGAATATGAAGGTCATGCAAGATGAAATCTTTGGGCCTATCCTGCCTGTTATAACGTATAAAAACAAGGAGGAAGTTGTTGAGCTACTGAACACCTACCCTTCTCCTCTTGCTTTATATATTATGAGTAATAAAAAAGAAGCTATAGATTATTTTTTAAATAATACTGTTGCAGGTGGAACTTGTATCAATGAACTAATGCTAACATCTGTAAATCCCCATTTACCTTTTGGAGGAGTAAACAATAGTGGTGTTGGAAAAACTGGTGGTAAACACAGCTTTATGGATTTCTCTAATCAAAGAGGAGTGATTAAGCGAAAATTTGGAAATAGTTTAAAGCTAATCTATCCCCCATTCAATAAGAACATATTCAAATATTTTCAAAAAGTCATAAAAATATAATATGAAGAAAAGAACCGCATTTATTACTGGAAGCAGTAGAGGAATTGGTAAAGCCATTGCTTTGCGTTTAGCAAAAGAAGGGTACAATATTGCAGTAGCTGCTAAAACAACAACTCCTCATCCAAAATTAGAAGGTACTATATACACTGCTGCTGAGGAAATTGAAAAAGCTGGAGGAAAAGCACTCCCACTTGTAGTAGATATAAGGGATGAGGATACCGTAAAAACAGCCATACAAAAAACAGCAGATGAATTTGGCGGTATAGATATCGTTGTAAACAATGCTAGTGCCATTTCACTGACTATGATTGAGGATACGGAAATGAAGCGATATGATTTAATGCACGATATTAATGTTAGAGGAACATTTATGGTTTCAAAACATTGTATACCTCATTTAAAAAATAGCGAAAATCCCCATATTTTAACTTTATCTCCACCCATTGATATGGATCCAAAATGGTTTGGAGCACATTTAGCTTATACCATGAGTAAATACGGCATGAGCATGACCGTTATTGGACAAGCTGCTCAACTAAAAAATCATGGAATTGCATCAAATGCACTTTGGCCAAGAACAACTATTGCCACTGCTGCAGTAAAAAATTTATTGGGAGGTGATAGCATTGTAAAAGTAAGTAGGAAGCCAGAAATAATGGCCGATGCTGCTTATGAAATACTACAAATGGATGCTTCCTCAGTAACAGGTAATTTTTTCATAGACGAATATGTACTAAGAGATAGTGGAGTTAAAGATTTTGACCACTATGCTGTTGATCCATCCATGAGTTTAATGAAAGATCTTTTTTTGTAATGAATACAAACTATTTCACATCAGAACACCAATTATTTAGAAAATCTCTCAGAGATTTTTTAGATCGTGAAATAGTACCCCATATTGATGAATGGGAAGAAAAAGGAGAAATACCTGTTTCTGCTTTTAATAAACTTGGCCAAATGGGTTATTACGGACTGGGGTTTGAAGAAAAATTTGGAGGAATGCAAACCGATATTTTTTACACTATAATTCTAGTGGAAGAATTAAACAAATGCAATTCTGCTGGCACAGCTGCATCACTTCTATCACACCCTACTCTGGCATTAGAACATTTATCCAAAAATGGATCAGATTTTTTAAAAACAAAATACTTAGAACCAGGTATAGCAGGAGAAATTATTGGTTGCTTAGCCATTTCAGAACCACAGGCAGGATCTGATGTTTCTAACATTCAAACTAAAGCAGAAGAAAAAGAAAGTTATTACCTCATAAATGGGGCAAAAACATTTATTACCAATGGAGTAAAAAGTGACTTTTATGTGGCAGCCGTTAGAACAGGAGATAAAGGGTACGATGGCATCAGCATGATGGTTATTGACCGAAAAAGTGAAGGAGTGCAAACCAACAGATTGAAAAAATTAGGCTGGCATGCATCTGAAACAGCAGAAATAGCTTTTGATAATGTAAAAGTTCCAAAAGAAAACTTGATTGGTGAAATCAACAAAGGCTTTTACTACATCATGGAAAAGTTTGAATTAGAGAGATTAATTCTTTCTACTGGGGCATTGGCATCTGCAGAATACGCATTGACATATGGCTTACAATATATGTCTGAACGTGAAGCTTTTAACAGACCACTTAATAAATTTCAAGAACTAAGACATAGAGTGGCACAACTCTCTGCAGAATTAGAATGTTTAAAAGCATTTAACTACCAAATATGTCAGGCATTACAGCAGAAAGAAGACGTAACAAAAGAATGTGCTATGACTAAACTCTTATGCACTGAATTTATGGACAAACTAAGTTACCAAGTACTTCAATTTTTTGGAGGTTATGGATACATGGAGGAATATAAAGCAGCTAGAATTTTTAGAGACAGTAGAATTGGTACAATTGGTGGAGGAACATCTGAAATCATGAGAGAAATTATAGCTAAATCAATAATAGGATAAATAAAACACAATGAAGAACTACTATTTTAATGAAGACCACGAACTTTTTAGACAAGGATTAAAAGATTTCCTCAATAAGGAAGTCGTTCCAAACATAGAAAAGTGGGAAGAAGAACAACGTATACCCAAAGAAATATTTAAAAAGTTTGGTGACATGGGCTATTTAGGCCTTAACTACCCAGAAAAATACGGTGGAATTGATGCTGATTTCTTTTATGCAGTTGTTTTTACGGAGGAAATCTCTAAAGTATTTTCGGGTGGGTTTATGGCTGCATTCGCGGTTCAACAGTTTATGTCTAGTCCCTATTTGATGAAACATGGATCTGATTTTATCAAAGAAAAATACTTAACAAAAGCTATTTCAGGAGATGCCATATGTTCGATAGCTATTACTGAACCAAATGCAGGGTCTGATGTAGCTAATATTAGAACCACAGCAGTAAGAGATGGCGACTATTATATTGTTAATGGATCAAAAACTTTTATTACCAGTGGTGTTTATGGAGATGTACTTATAACAGTTGTAAAAACTAATCCAAATGAGGGATTTAACGGAATTAGTTTATTGGTTATTGATCGAAATGCTGAAGGGGTATCAGCAACAAAATTGAAAAAATTAGGTTGGCATGCTTCTGATACTGCTGAATTATCTTTTGACAATGTAAAAGTGCCTGTAGAAAATTTATTAGGAGAAGAAAATCATGGGTTTTTCTATTTAATGGATGGTCTTCAATTAGAAAGATTGGTGGGCGCCATTGGAGGATATGCAGGGTCTGAAGCTGCATTGGACTACTCACTACAATATATGTCTGAAAGAGAAGCTTTTGGTAGACCAATTAATAAGTTTCAAGTATTGAGACATCGGGTAGCTCAAATGGCATCTGAAATAGAGAGCATAAAATACTTTGTATACCATTGTTGTAGGCTACATGCAGAAGGAGAATATGTGGTTAAAGAGTGTTCAATGGCTAAATTATTGGGTACAGAGTTATCAGACAAAGTAATGTACCAATGTCTCCAATTTTTTGGAGGATATGGCTATATGGAAGAATATAAAATGGCTCGAATGTTTAGAGACAGCCGTATTGGAACAATTGGTGGAGGAACATCAGAAATTATGAGAGAAATAATTGCCAAAATGGTTATTGATGATAAATCTTATCAAAAATCTACTCAAACACCTATTATAAATACAAAAGCTACAAATGGATCTGCAAATGGATCTATGAATAATAAAACAAACAATCAAAAAACAACAACTATGAGTTACGAAAGTACATTTAACACAATGAAAGAAAAAGCAGAAAGTGCACAACCATTGGGTTCAGTATTAAAATTAAATTTTGGTGAAAACAGAATCGTTATAGATGGCACAAATGGAGCCAATAATGTTACTGGAGATGATATTGATGCCAATTGCACTGTAGATGTAAGCTTAGATGATTTCACATCGATGCTAAATGGCGATTTAAACCCTATGGGTGCATTCATGTCAGGAAAAATGAAGGTCAAAGGAGATACTGGAGTAGCCTTAAAACTGCAAACTTTATTCAGTTAATATAAATTGAACAGAGATAAAAAAATAGTAGTCATAGGTGCCGGCCCTGCCGGTGCCTCTGCTGCATATTACCTCACTGAACAAGGTTATCAAGTTACCGTTTTAGAAAAAGAGGATTTTGTAGGAGGAAGAACACATGGTTATGAAGATAATCAAGTGAGATTTGATACAGGAGCTAGTTTTTTTACCAACTTTTACCCATTGCTAAAAGAGCTTGTAAATAAGCTAAATATGCAAAATGAAGTCATTGAGCTGGAAAGAAAAGTTGGGTTAAAGTACCATGATCAAATAGCAGAATTTAGATTTGGGAGTTTTGGTTCTTTTTGGAATCTACCATTTATTAATAATAAGGATAAATGGATCATGATTTGGAATACTATTAAACTTTCTCTGAAAAGGAGTAAACTAGACTTGGTTTCTCCAGATAAGCTAGCAGCAGTTGATGATGCATCAATAGCCGATTGGGCTACAGAAAAAATGTCTGAAAATATTTACCAATTCCTAATTAGACCAGGTGTAGAACCATTTTGGTATTTCTCATGTAATGATGTGTCAAGAGCCATGACAACAGTGCTTCAAGCTAGAGCTGCTGATGCTAAATTTTACACCTTTCAACATGGTATGGCTAGGATTTCTGAAAAACTTCTAGAAAAAAGCGATTTAAAATTAAATGCTAACGTTACTGATATTAAGGTAAATGGAAAAGTTGAAATAGGGTATACTATCTCAAACGAATCAAAACAAATAACAGCAGATTATCTTGTAATGGCAACGCCTGCCACAATAACTGCAAAGCTTCTTAAAGCTCAATTAAATAATCCAATTGGACATTTTATCAGCTCACAAAAATACGTTCATAATGTGCATGCAACTTATCTCATAGATGAAGAACTTACTAAAGGCATGTATGCTTATTATTATCCATGTGGAGATTGGGAAACTCCAATAGGAGCCATTGTATTTCATAAATTAAAATGCTATAACTCTGTAAAAGCTCCTAAAGGCAAAGAATTAATTAGTATTTATTTACTTGATCAACCCTCAAAAGAATTAATGGATAGCGGTATTGACAATAATCAAATGATGGAAAAAATATGGGAACTAGGAAAAGATTTCCTACCAATGTTACCCGATTCCAAAGAAAACGTAACGGTTATCAAGAGAAATGAGGCTATTCCATTACATGAAGTAGGCAGATATAAGCAAGCTAGTCAATTAAAAGATGAAAAAATAAATAATATATTCTTTACAGGTGATTATCTTTCTTGCGCTACTGTGGAGGGAGGATTAAGAAGTGGAAGATGGGTTGCGTCAAAAATTTCAAATAAAAAAATTACTTTTTAAACATCGTATTTAATATTTTATCCCATGCTGTCGTAGTAAATCCAAAACCATTTTCTGGGTCTCTATAGTGGTGTAATAGATGATGTTTAACCAACATTCTAAAATATTTATTTTTTAATGTCATGTGGTGGCTAGCATAATGAAACCAGTCATAAACTAAATAGGAAAACACCAAGGACATGAAAAATGGTGCAGACATGTATGGTCCAAATAAGCTGTAAATCCCCCAATAAAGCAATAAACCACCAGGAATTGATACAATGGGCGGAACAACCAATCTTCTTGGGTCATTTGGATAATCATGGTGAGCACCATGAATAAGATAAAGTAATTTTTTTCCAGTTCTAGACTTTGGATTACTGTGAAAAACATATCGATGACCTGTATATTCAATAAATGTCCAAAGCAAAACACCACCAATAATCAATGGAAAATTGAGCCAAGGATTATAATTATGGGCAATGGAGAACAAAATAGTTTGATATAAAAAAAACAGCGTAACAGGTACAAAAATGACAAAAGGAACAACATGGTGTGTAGTTGTTATGCTTTCTAAAAATTTATTATCGTAAATTTTAATGGATTCCTTACCTGAAATAAAAAGAGATTTATTATCTGAATTTTCCAATTTTTTGATTTACAGCAAATCTTATGAAATTTAACTAAGAAAACAAATATTTTTAGTCATTTTTATCTAAATTTATTGTTGTTTTTTAACAAAAAGCAGATGATCAGTAAGTCTCACAGTATAATGATTAATTCTCAGATAGAAATATGCTTTAAAACACCTATTTATTGCGATGTTAAAGAAATTATGACTGGTTATGGACCCCTTCCGGCTTCTGAAGGTGTTATTGATGATTATACTTGGGCAAATCCAAAGGGATGTCGTACTGTCCTAGCTTTTGGTAAACCTTTGTGCACTGAAAAAATAATTTCTAGAGAAGAAAACAGTTATTGGAAATATGAACTCATCAATTTTCAACAGTCAACATTTTTCTTTGTTAAAAAAGTAATTGGAGAAATAACTATTAATGAAAGTAAATCTGATCAATGTAAAGTAGAAACTCGGTACACCTTTGTCCATAAAGGAATTTTATCGTGGCCTATCACTTTTTTATTTGTTCATTTATTGTGGAGCGGGCTGCAAAAAAAAGGGATCAATAACATTAAAAAATTGGCCGAAAACAACCCATCATTTATGTACCCCAAAGCGAAAAGTTCTTAATACATAAAAGACCATAAAAGGAAACATAATGATACAGGAATATAGAGAAATATGATATCCTTTAGTAATAATATTACTTTTTAGCACTTGAACTGCTTCTTCAGGAGCAAATATCCCAGCTACAAAAATTCCAAACCAAACAAATACATAAATTACAAATGGGAAATGATTCCATATATTTTTAAAACTAATCATATATTAGGAGTAATTAAAGTTATGCCTAGAATGGGTATTTCAATTAGAATGAGCAAAAGAAGATAAGTCAATTTCTTAAAATGACTCCAACTTATTTTCGACTCAATCCATCTAAATTGGATAGAAAAAACAAAGACAAAGACAAACCAAGCTATGAAATTAATTAATGGAATACCAAATAATCTGGTTGGGTATCTATTTTCAGAAAAAACATTTTCGAAGTACATGCTTATTGGATTCTCTGGTGTAGTCATATGGGTAATCAAGTCAAAATTGTATGGATTTACTACATCTTCTGTAATGTAGGCTTGATCTACAGGAACCCAAATCCACCAATTATAGATGGTTGCAAGGGGGTCCATCATTAAATCCACAGATAAGGCTAATGTGCTGTCTATTAAAGAAACTATAATAACGTAAAACAAAAATCTCCTTTCTTTTAAAGGGAATAATCGATTGGTTATTTCCATAACCAGATAAACCAAAGCAATCCAAGAAAGAGGGTTGACTAAAGGTATTTCAAACACATAAAAGTGAAACCCTGGGTAAACATAAGCACCAGATAAAACACCTAAGTTTTCACACCCAGCAGATAAAATAAAACCCGCTAAAAATTCCCTAAAGGTCTTTTGAAATCCATATTTACTGTAAGAATGAAGAAAACAAACAATAAATAATAAAAAACAGGTAACCTCAAAACTCGATTTAAAAAAGTCTGGAGATAACAAAGTATAGTTTAATTCATTTAATCAGATAATTCTAATAATTTCTGAAAAGATAATTCAATTTCTGATTTGATGCTTGCAATTTTGTCTTGAAGTTTCTTCACTTCAGGTGCCTCGGTAGATTTATATAGGTCATACTCCAAAGCAACCAATTGATCTTCCAACTTACTTATTCTATTTTCAATAGATCGCTGTTTATTGAGCTGCTTTTTATTATTACTTTTTTTTGACTTTTTTGGATCAGTTTTTATGTTGGAATCAGCTATGGAGCTATAGTAACTCTTAATAAACTGACTGACTTTTTCATGATAAACCTTTACACTTTGATCTTTGATAAAG
This sequence comes from uncultured Flavobacteriales bacterium, assembly GCA_913042175.1. Classification (GTDB taxonomy): domain Bacteria; phylum Bacteroidota; class Bacteroidia; order Flavobacteriales_D; family Parvicellaceae. Next base: position 1,733 of record CAJWIX010000052.1, on the reverse strand, counting down.
TAGACTTTATCAGTTAAACCATCCAAAAAATCTCTATCATGTGAAACCAATAATAATGTGCCTTTGTAATTGAGTAAAGCTTCCTTTAAAATTTCTTTAGAAGCCATGTCTAAATGATTTGTTGGCTCATCCAGTATTAAAAAATTGTTGGGTTGTAATAATAATTTACAAAGAGATAATCTTGTTTTTTCACCACCTGAAAGAACCTGCACTTTTTTTTCAGCATCATCTCCAGAAAAAAGAAATGACCCCAAAATTTGTCTTATTTTTTTTCTTATCTCACCTACAGCAACTTCATCAATAGTATCAAAGACAGAAATATTGGGATTTAATTTTTGGGCTTCATCTTGTGCAAAATAACCAATCATTACTTGGTGTCCTAAGTTAATTTCCCCTTCAAATTCAATGTCTTTTACAATGGATTTGATTAAAGTGGACTTGCCCATACCATTTTTCCCTATTAAAGCAATCTTATCTCCATTAGAAATGGAGATATCAACATCTTTAAATATGGTTTTTTCATCAAAACTTTTGGAAAGACCTTTTATTTTCAAGGTTTCTTTTCCTGAATGAACTGGATCAGGAAACTGAAATTTGATGCGGTCATTTTCCAATTGATCAATTTCAATTTCTTCTACTTTCTCCAGTTTTTTTATCAACGTTTGAGCAAAAGCTGCCTTATTTTTCTTCGCTCTAAATTTATTTATCAACTCTTGGGTATGCTTCACCATCTTTTCCTGATTCTTCTTTGCAGCTATCTGAGTTATGATTTCTTCTTCTCTTAAAGTGATGTATTTAGAATAATTGCATTTGTAATCATAAGCTTTACCATTGGCCAATTCAATAGTTCTATTGGTGATGTTATCTAAGAAAGTCTTATCGTGAGAAATCAGTAAAATAATACCCAAATAGTTTACCAAATATTTTTCTAACCATTGAATTGACTCTATGTCTAAATGGTTTGTAGGTTCATCTAAAAGAACTACGTCAGGTTTTTGAATTAACAATTTTGCTAATTCAACACGCATTTTCCATCCACCAGAAAATTGATTATAAGGTTGTGATAATTCTTCTTGGCTAAACCCAAGACCCTTAAGTATAAGTTCTGCGTCTTTTAATTGATTATCTGCATTTAAGTGTATTAATCGCTCATTTAATTCACTTAGTTCTTCTATTAACTTCAAATAAGAATCCGATTCGTAATCTGTTCTTGAAACTAATTCATCATTTATATTATCCAGTTGTTTGGTAAGCGTAAATACTTCTTGATTTGCTTTAAGTACCTCTTCAAGTATTGGTTCCTCAGAATGAACTTTTAGTTCTTGAGGTAAATAACCAATAGAACTGTTATTTTGTTTTTGTATAGATCCAGAGGTAGGTAGCTGATCACCTGTTATTAATTTTAGGAGTGTTGATTTACCTGCACCATTTTTACCTACTACACCAATTTTATCTTTATTATTTATTTGAAAAGAAATGTTTTTATACAAATCTCTTCCACCAAAACTTACTGATATGTTGGATAAATTAAGCATAAAAAAAAGCCCTATAAAAGGGCTTTATTTAAATCTGTTTTTTGATTAAAAATGCCATAAATCATGTTCAAATGTAAACATTTCATTACGAATTCTTTCTGATTCTAATAGCGCATCTAAACCTTCATAGTTAGGAGATACTGTTCTGTCAAACACATTACTTTCTTTGTAAATAAATGAAGAAAACTCTCTTTTCCA
>CAJWIX010000051.1 GCA_913042175.1 uncultured Flavobacteriales bacterium | reverse complement strand
CGTATTAAATAAATCTACAGGAGAAATAACTGTAGTTGAATTTTCCATGTTAGAAACTGAGCAAAAACAGGAAGTTGAGAAAATCAAAGAAAATATAAAGTTTATTACAGAAGATCATCCTTTCAAGAAATGTTTTGATGAGCAAAATGAATATTTCTACAAAAAACCTACAGGAAATAAAAAATTACCTATGACTTGTAGTTTTTGTAATTTTATACGCCACTGCTGGCCCAATGCTCAATATCTTCCTCAAGCAAAATCAAAAGCTCAAAATCCGAAAATGATTTGGTATACTGAGTATACTGAAGAAGATGAATAGGAGCAGGGATGATTTATGATTATAAAAAAAGACTCTACAATGCGCTTAATGATAAAAAAATGCCAACTGATAATGTTGAAATAGAAAGTAAAATTTCAAATGTTAGTGAAAATTTACATATAATAGGCACTGTTTTTTCCTCTGGAAAAATTAGTTTTAATGGTAGCATAAAAGGTACATTAGAATCTAAATCTTTATATGTTGGAGAAAATGGTTTTATAGACGGGAAAGTTGAAGCGGATGAAGCTGTTATCCTTGGGAGAATAAAAGGAACTTTAAAAGGTAATAAAGTAAGACTTGCTGCATCATCTAGAATTGAAGGAGATACTTATCATCAGGTGATAGCAATAGAAGATGGTGCTATATACGAAGGCTCTATACAGAGGATAAAATCAACTTAATTATCTTCCCCTTATTCTTGGATCTAATGCATCTCTTAATCCGTCTCCAAGAAAATTTATACTCAAAACAGTTAAAGAAATAGCAAGTCCAGGCCACATGACCCTTTCTGGATGAAGTTGTAAATAGTCTACAGCATCATTCAATAAACGACCCCATGTTGGAAAATCAGGGGGAAAACCTAAACCTAAAAACGAAAGTGCACTTTCAGTTATTATTGCATTGGCAATACCTAAAGTTGCTGAAACTAAAATAGGTGATAATATATTAGGAAGTATATGCCTCAATATTATTTTTTGGTCAGGCGTGCCAATTGATCTTGCTGCCATAACAAATTCTCTTTGTTTTAAAGCTAAAACATCACCTCTTACAATTCTGGCAGTTGGCATCCAACTTGTTACACCTATTGCAAATACTATTAAAATAAACATTCCCTTTTCTGGCCCATAAGAAACACTTAATGGCTCTCGAAATAGAAACATCATTAACAATAACAAAGGTAATAAAGGTAATGATAAAAATAAATCAGTAAATCTCATTAATATTCCATCAAGTTTTTTAAAATAACCTGCTATAACACCAATTAAAGTTCCTAATATTAAAGCTAAAAACATGGCAGCTAAACCAACTGTTATTGAAGTTCTACCACCAGCTATCATCCTTGAAAAGGTATCCCTTCCTAATTGATCAGTACCAAATGGATGCAATAAACTTGGTCCTTGGTTTCGAGATCTTATATCTATTGCATTTGGCTCAAAAGGCCATAAAAGTGGACCCAACATTACACTAATTACAATACCAAAAAAAATAATAGCTCCTAATAAAGCACCCTTATGTTTCTTAAACTGCAACCACACATCTCCCCAATACGAAGATCCTGGAGAAAATAAGCTTTCCTGGTTATTTCTTTTTTCACTCATATCTTATCCTTGGATCTAAAAGAGCGTAGAGTACATCAGCAACCAAATTCATAAATACAATCAAAAATGCAAAAATAAATGTTAATGTTTGTATTGTTGGTAAGTCATTTGCATAAATAGCCAAAATTAGTTGCTGACCTATGCCATTAACTTTGAAAACTTGCTCTGTAATAATTGCACCACCAAATATTAGAGGTAAATTTAAAGCAATTACTGTTATAACAGGTATCATAGAATTTCTAAGCACGTGCACCAAAATAACAATTGATTCACTAAGTCCTTTAGCTCTGGCCGTCCTTACATAATCTTGATTTAAATTATCTAATATTGCAGATCTCATATAACGACTAATTTGCGCGGTTCCTTGAATTGCTAAAACCATTACTGGTAAGAACATCTGTTTTAGCTGGATAATAAAACTATCCCAACTATTTACTTCATGAAGTGTATCGTAGGTAGATGGAAACCAATCCAAATATACTGCAAAAATAACAATAACAAGAGGACCTGTAAAAAAAGGAGGAATAGAGTAACCTACCATTGTAATAAAAGTCCCTGCCTGATCAAAAATCGAATATTGTTTATAAGCAGAGTAAATACCGATTGGGATAGATATTGCTATTGCAACAACGTAAGACATACCTACAACCCAAAGAGTTTGTGGCAATCTTTGTACTACGGTGTCCATAACTGGAGCTCGTGTTTGCCAACTAATTACCCTAAGTTTATCTTCAGAGTAATTTGTGCCAAAATAATGATCTATTAAAACTTGTGGTTCTATCCAAAAAAATTGAACTAACCACTTCCAGAACTGAACATAAAGTGGTTGACCTAAACCAAGGGCTTCCCTCATTTTCTCTTTAACTTCTGGTGGCACTGTCAGTGGCACTTGTGCCATAGGATCATTAGGTGCCAAACTAAGAACCAAAAAAATAACAAGACTTATTACTATAAGAGTAGGAACAGCAATGAGCAAACGTCTTACTGTATAATCAAACATTACCTGCCTTTAAAATCAATATATTAAGTTTAAAAATTGCCCCAGATTTTTCTGGGGCAATTAATTATTATTATTTTCTATACCAATCAGCAGTATTCCATAATTCAGAATCCCATGTATTAAGTATCACACCACCTAGAGTATTTGAGTGTGCAGACACCCTACCACGGTGTACTAATGGAACAATTGTATAACTATCTTTTGTTAACATATTATTTAACTTTATAGCTATTTCACCACGTTTTCCTAGATCACCAGTTTGGGATAATTCATCTAGCAATGCATCATATTTTGGATCACAATATCGATTAATATTTTCACCTTGCCACTGTGATTCAGGTTTAGGTTCATTTCCACAACGATACATACCTAAATAATTTTCAGGATCAGTTCCATCAAATGTATTGGCATACATTTCGACATCAGCATAGAATTTTTGAAAAGTGTCAGGAGAGCCTGGATCACCTCCGAAAAATACTGAAGCGTTCAGATTACGTAATTCTGTTTCAACTCCAATTTGTGACCACCATTCTTTAATTAAAGCTTGAAAGTCTTGACGGACTGCATTTGTAGAAGTTTGATAAAGAATTGATAGTCTGACACCATCTTTTTGTCTTATACCATCACCACCTTTTTTCCATCCAGCTGTATCAAGTAATGCATTAGCACCAGCTATATCTTGTTTTACGCAATAATCATTATTAGCAGCATAATTATCAGGTGCAGGCACTAAATCACAAGTAACATCTCCTGCTTTTCCATAGCCAATTTCAACTAATAAAGGTCTATCTATTGCCATTGATAATGCTTTCCTCACATTCATATCAGTTAAAAACGGATGAGGTGCTTTAACTGTTGATCTTGTATCTGCATCTAAAGAAGGAGAAGGATCTGTCATATTCATTTCAAGCCTTTCCACTAGTGGACCAAAACCTGCAATAGCAACGCCCTTACCTGCTTTTTCCATATTTGCAATAACTTCTGGTGCAAGTTGTAAATTCCAAGCATAATCAAATTCACCTGTTTCAAGAACAGAACGCCCAGCTGCAGTAGCATCACCGCCACCTTTAAAAGTTATAGTTGCAAATGCTGGTTTATTAGGATCTCTATAATTTTCATTTGCTTTATATTGAATAACATCATTAGGTCTAAATTCAGTCACAACAAACGGACCGGTACCAATGGGATTAAAATTTTGTTCAGTACACTGAGAAGCTTTTGCACCTGTACAATTCTCAAATTGTGCTTTTTGAAGTATTGGTGTTTGACCTCCCATAAATGGACCATATGGATTAGGTTTTGGAGACTTAAATGTAATAACGATAGTTCTATCATCTGGTGTCTCTATAGACTTAATACCGTCAAATTTATTTAATTGTGCACATCCACCATCTGGGTCCATACAATAATCAGCAGTAAATTTTACATCCGCTGAAGTAACCGAAGATCCATCTGACCATAATAAACCCTTTTTGAGCTTCCAAGTTATAGTTGTTAAATCTGAAGACACACCACCATTTCCAACAGTAGGAATTTCTTCTGCCAACCATGGAACTAAAGCTCCTGTTTCATCATATCGTCCTAGTGGCTCAATTACTAAAGAAGCTGACTCAATATCTTTAGTTCCACTAGACAAATATGGGTTAAGAATAGATGGAGCCTGCCAATAAATAATCTTTGCGTTTCCATCTGTAGCTCTACCTGCGTAAATTGCACTTGCAAATAATGATGCAAAAGCTGCAATTAACAGGGTAATTTTTAATTTCATAATATATCTCCCTAAAATTTTCAAATTACTATGAATAATTCAATAGGTTACAATAATATTATTTTCATCCCTTAAGCAACCCAAGAATTGTTTTTTTATTAAGCAAAATTTGACTAATATTACGTAACGTAAAAAAAATAAGAAAAAAGCTTATTTCGCAACTAAAAAATTTGAAGATTAACAACGTTCTATAGCTTCAATCATAACCTATATCATTATCTAAGACATAATGATCTTTTTTAATCTTTTTATAGCTGGAAGCATCTGGGACAAAATCCAAACTTCTTATTGGAGAAGATATTGCTTTAAAATTTATATCGTCCCCCCTAAAACGCTTTTTTGGATCCGCTATGGGTACAGCTTTCATCAAAGCTTTGGTGTAAGGATGTGTTGGATTACTAAAAATTGTTTGACGATCTCCTATTTCAACCATCCTTCCTAGATACATTACCCCAACATAATGACTTACTCTTTCAACTACAGCCATGTCATGGCTAACAAAAAGATAAGAAAGACCCAACTCATGTTGCAAATCTAATAATAAATTTATAACACTAGCCTGAACGGAAACGTCTAAAGCTGAAACTGCTTCATCAAGGATTAAAAGCTTAGGATTTAAAGCTAAAGCTCTTGCTATTGCAACTCTTTGCCTTTGACCACCAGAAAGTTCATGTGGGTATCTATTTAAAAAGGCTCTTGGTAATTTTACTTTATCAAATAATTCAGAAATCATTTTATTGAGCTCTGCACCTTGATTTATTTTATAATTTATAAGTGGTTCGGCTACTTGGTCAAATAATTTCATAACAGGATTTAATGAACCATAAGGATCCTGAAAAACCATTTGCATATTTAACCTTTGTTTAAGTAATTCTTTCTTATTCTGTTTTAAAACATCTACACCTTCTATCCAAACTTCACCTGATACAGATTCTTCTAGTCTCAATATAGTTCTAGCAATGGTTGTTTTTCCACATCCTGACTCTCCCACAAGAGAGAAGGTTTGTCCTTTATTAATAGTGAAAGATACATCTTCAACAGCATGTAAATTAGCTATTTTTTTTCTAAACATACCACCCATAACGGGATATCTTGTAACTAAATTTTTAACTTCAAGAAGTGGCTTTTTAGTTCCCACAATTCTTTTAGTTTTTAATTTATCATTTGAACTTAATTCCAAAGGTTCAGGATATTTTTTACCAATCATGGCACCTAATTTAGGAACGGAAGATATCAATTTTTTTGTATAATCTTTTACCGGGTTATTAAAAATTTGGTTTACAGTACCTTCTTCAACTTTTTCACCATTATACATTACAACAACTCTATCAGCAATTTGTGCAACAACCGCCATATCATGAGTAATGAATAATATAGATGTCCCGGTTTCTTGTTTTAGTCTATTTAAAAGGGTAAGAATTTCAGCTTGTATTGTTACATCTAAAGCAGTAGTTGGTTCATCTGCTATTAAAATTCTTGGCTTACACGCTAATGCCATTGCTATCACAATTCTTTGTCTCATACCACCGGAAAGTTCATGAGGATATTGGTTTAATCTTCTTTCAGGTTCAGGAATTCTTACACTTTTTAAAAGATTAAGAGCTTCCAATTGAGCTTCTTTTTTACCCATTTTTTTATGTATACGAAGACCTTCTGTTAACTGCCTTTTTACTGTGAAAACAGGGTTTAAAGCAGTCATTGGCTCTTGGAAAACCATTCCTATTTCATTACCACGTATTCCTCTCATATCTTTTTGATTAAAATCAATTAAATCTTTTTCAGCTTTTGAATTAGAAGAAAACATAATACTACCAGAATCTATTTTACCACCACCAAACTCAACTAATCTCATAATTGAAAGTGAAGAAACTGACTTTCCAGATCCAGATTCTCCAACCAAGCAAACCGTTTCTCCAGGAAAAATTGAAAATGATAAATCTTTAACGCCTGTGACTTTACCAGTCTTAGTCTGGAAATTAACTTTTAAACTATTCACATCAAGAATAGGTGATTTTTTTAAACTAGTGTTTTTCATTTATAACTTAACAGTTTTATTTTTTTTAAATTACACAAATAAATTGTAAATACAATCAAGTAAGAAAAATAAAAGAAAAAAATTGTTTTCTTGTCATTGATTTTTATCTCCATTATGATTTCAATTTTTGAGGATTAAATGTCAAAAATATATACCCCTATTGAAATGTTAGATAAATTAGTTTCCTTCGATACCGTATCAAGGAATAGCAATTTACCCATTATTGAATTCATTAAAGATTATTTACAGTGTCATGGTGTCGAATCTCATCTTGTTTACAATGAAGATAATACCAAAGCTAATTTATATGCAAATGTAGGCCCTAATGAAGTTGGGGGTATTATCCTCTCAGGTCATACTGATGTGGTTCCTATTGACGGACAGAATTGGAACTCTGATCCCTTTAAGATAAAAGAACATGAAGGAAAAATATTTGGTAGAGGGACATGCGATATGAAAGGCTTTATAGCTATTTGTCTGGCACTTGTTCCCGATATGATTAAAGCAAAATTAAATAAACCAATTCAATTTGCATTTAGCTATGATGAAGAAGTAGGTTGTGTGGGAGCTCCTTTTATGATTCGTGAAATGAAAAAAACTCTTCCTAGAGCTAATTGTGTAATTGTCGGCGAACCAACTTTATTAAAATTAGTGGATGGACATAAAGCATCGATAGGATTAGATACAGAAGTTACAGGTTTTGAAGTTCATTCAAGTCTTTTACCAAGTGGGGTTTCTGCGATTATGACAGCTTCTAGGTTAATTAGTTGGATAACAGATAAAACAGAAGAAAATCAAAGGAAAACACCAAGAGATTTAGATAAATTATTTAAGCCACCATTTACTACTTTACATGTTGGAAAAATTAGTGGAGGTACAGCTTCCAATATTACGGCAAAAAAGTGTAGTTTTACTACTGATATAAGATGTTTACCACTTGATGATGGAGAAAAAATAATCAATGAATATGAAAAGTATGCTGAGAAATTAATTACTCAGATGAAGGAAATTAGACCAGAAGCGAATATATCTATTAGCAGACATCATTGGGTACCTGGACTAAAGCCCGAAAACGATGGTTTTGCTGAAAGTTTAGTAAGAAAAATTACTGGTGAAAACTCAACTGGAAAAGTATCATACGGAACTGAGGCAGGTCAATTTCAAGAAGAAGGATATAGTACTGTTATATGTGGTCCTGGTTCAATTGAACAAGCTCACCAAGCAAATGAATACTTAACCAGAGAACAATTAGATAAAGGAACGCATTTTATTAAGTCCATTATAAGTGAACAAATGAATTAGGACTTCAATAATGCCAATAAAAAATCAATTTTCTGAATTATACGAGCATATAAAATCTTGGCGTCATCATATACACCAAAATCCAGAATTGTTATATGATACGATTCATACTTCAAAATTTGTTGAAACTAAACTTAAAGAATTTGGATGTGATGAAGTAATTACTGGGATCGGTAGAACTGGGGTTGTTGCTATTATTAAAGGCAAAGAAAATAAATCTGGAAAAGTTATTGGTTTAAGAGCCGATATGGATGCCCTTCCAATACAAGAGCAAACAAATTTAGATTATGCCTCAAAAGTTCCAGGTATTATGCATGCATGCGGACATGACGGACATACTGCTATGTTGTTAGGTGCTGCTAAATATCTTTCAGACACTAGAAATTTTGATGGAGAGGTGGCATTAGTTTTTCAACCTGCTGAAGAAGGAGGTGGAGGAGCTAAAGAAATGATTGATGATGGTTTAATTGAAAAATTTAACATTCAAGAATTTTATGGCATGCACAATATGCCAGGTTTAGAAATAGGTCAGTTTTCCATTAAATCTGGTGATTTTTTTGCAGCTGCTGATACTTTTACAATAAAAATAATTGGGAAAGGTGGCCATGCTGCCAAACCGCAAGAAACAGTTGATCCAGTATTAATGAGTAGTAACCTAGTAATGGCTTTGCAAAGTATAGCATCTAGAAATACAAACCCAACTAAAGATGTAGTAGTCTCTATATGTACTTTTTTAACAGATACAGTTTCGTTTAATGTTATTCCAGAGATGGTTACTCTTAAAGGTACTTTAAGAACTTTTGACAAAGAAGTTCAAGCTATTGCAAAGGATAAAATTTTCTCATTATCAAAATCGATTGCCGAAGCATATGGTGGAAAAGCTGAAATAGAATTTAATTATGGTTATCCTGTAATGAAAAATTCAAATGATGCTACTGAAATAGCTAAAACTGTTGCTGAAAAAGTAAGTGGCAAAAATACAGTTTCTGCAGAAAAAATAATGGGGGCTGAGGATTTTTCTTATATGTTGAATGCGACAAAAGGTGCGTATATATTAATAGGAAATGGTGATACTGATAGTGTCCACAGTCCAACATATGTATTCAATGACGAAATTTTACCTATTGGGTCTTCATATTGGGCCGAATTGGTAGAAACTAAAATGCAATTAAAAAAGTAAGGAAACCTCAATGACTTTATTTACTCCTTTCCATAAATGGGTAACTGAAGAACATAAACTTTTTACAGAAAGTGTTCAAAAGTTTTATAATGATGAAATGAAACCTAACATTGAAGATTGGGTTGACAATGGTGTAGTTTCAAAATCTTTTTGGGAAAAGGCTGGTCATGCTGGGATTATGTCAGGATCTGTTTTAGAAGAGCATGGTGGTGTCGGAGGTGATATGGGCTTTGACTCAATAACAGTTTATGAACAAGCAAAAACAGGAGACTCAAGTTGGGGTTATGGGATACAATCGATAGTTATTCATTATTTAAATGAATATGGTACTGATGAACAAAAAAATGAATGGCTACCAAAATTAATTGATGGCAAAAGTATAGCTTCTTTGGCTATGACTGAACCTGGCGCTGGATCAGATTTACAGGCTATAAAAACTATAGCTAAAAAGGATGGAAATCAATATACCCTAAATGGCTCCAAAATATTCATAACTAATGGTGGATCTGCAGATCTAATAATTGTTGCAGCCAAAACAGACCAATCTGCTGGGGCAAAAGGTATATCTTTAATACTTTTAGATACTAATAATGTTGAAGGTTTTAGTAGAGGAAAACCCTTAAAGAAATTAGGATTAAAGGGAAATGATACTGCAGAACTATTTTTTGATAATGTTAAAGTTCCCCTTACAAATTTGATTGGAAAAGAAGAAGGACAAGGTTTTTATCAAATGATGAACCAACTTCCTTGGGAAAGGTTGCTTATTGGGATAACCGCTCTTGGTGCAATTGATTTTGCACTTCAAGAAACCATAAAATACGTTCAAGAAAGAAAAGCTTTTAATAGACGTATTATGGACCTTCAAAATACCAGATTTAAACTAGCAGAATCTAAAACTAAAGCAGAAGTATTTAGATCCTTTATTAATGATTGTGTTGCTCGTCTCATCAAAGGAAAGTTAGATGCTGCAACTGCTTCAATGGCTAAATATTGGGGATCACAAATCCAAAATGAAATCATGGATGAGTGTTTACAATTACATGGTGGATATGGCTATATTCTAGACTACCCAATTTCTAGAATGTATGCTGATGCTAGAGTGCAGAAGATCTACGGTGGGTCTAATGAAATAATGAAAGAACTAATTGCACGATCGATTGATAATTAGGATCTATTTTATATTTATATATTTTATCCCACAGACCAACCACCATCTATAACGTGTGTTTGACCTGTTACAAATGAACTTTCATCTGACGATAAATATAAAGCCAAACTAGCAATTTCTTCAGCTTTTCCAATCCTCCCTAGAGGTTGCCTAGATATAAAATCTTGCTTAGCTTTTTCATAATCACCAGTATCTTTTAGACGTGAATGCAAAGAAGGCGTATCTACTGTACCTGGACATATAGCATTACAACGGATGCCCTGCTTAACATAATCTACTGCTACAGATTTGGTTAAACCAATAACTGCTGCTTTTGTTGTACCATAGATACAACGATTGGGAGCTCCAATAATAGACGAAACAACCGAAGAAATATTTATGATTGATCCACCCCCTTTTTTTATCATTAAAGGTATCGCTGCTTGTATAGAGTGGAACATAGACTTTATATTCAAGGAGACTGCAAAATCAAATTGATCATCTTCCGCATCTAATATTTTTCCCGAATGAACAAAACCTGCACAATTTATTAAAATATCTGGATTAAAACTAGATATAGAAGTTTGTAGTTCAGACTTATTCATTACATCCAATTCTTTTTTTTCAGATTGAATATCTTGGATTAATTCATAATTTATATCAGTAGCAAAAACAGTTGCTTTTTCTTCAATAAATCTTTCTGTAATAGCTCTTCCAATTCCTTGTCCTGAAGCAGTTATAAAAACTTTTTTACCACTTAATTTCATTCTTAAATCTCCTAATAATTCTTACTAAACTGAATAAAGATTATAAAAAGTTTATAGGTTTACATAACTGCGCCTATTTGCCATGGAACAAATTCATAATCACCTAATCCTTGAATTTCAGATTTAGTCTTCTCTCCTGAAGCAACACTCAATATTAAGTTATAAATTGTTTGTCCTACTTCTTCAATTGAATGATTCTTGTTAAGAATTACTCCTGCATTAACGTCCATATCTTCAGACATTCTTTCATATAATCCGAAGCTAGATGCAATTTTAATACATGGTGATGGCTTTGATCCAAAAGCCGATCCCCTTCCAGTAGTAAATGCTATTATATTACAACCACTTGCAATTTGGCCAGTTACTGATGCTGGATCATACCCCGGGCTATCCATAAATACAAAGCCTTTATCTTTAATAATTTCTGCGTATTTATATACTCCGTTTAATTTTGATGTACCCGCTTTAGAAACAGCACCTAATGATTTTTCTAGGATTGTAGTTAACCCACCAATTTTATTTCCTGGAGATGGATTATTATCCATTGTTCCAAAATTCCTTTTTGTATAAGATTCCCACCACTCAATTCGTTCAATTAATTTTTTGCTAATTTTATGATTTGCAGCTCTTCTTATAAGTAGATGTTCTGCACCATAAATTTCTGGTGTTTCAGATAAAACACCAGTCCCACCTTTTGAAACTAATAAATCACAAGCATGACCTAAGGCTGGGTTTGCGGTTATACCCGACCAAGCATCTGATCCACCACACTGTAAACCAACAACTAAATTGGATGCGGGACAAAGTTTTCTGGTAATTTTGTCTACATACGGTAACATATTTTTGATTTTTTCAATACCTTTTTCAACTGTTTTTCTTAAACCACATAAATTTTGTATATTTAAAACTTGAAAATACGGGCCTTTTTTAATTTGATAAGATTCAAGCAACCAGTCAATTTGATTAATCTCACAACCTAATCCTACCATTAGAACTCCTGCAACATTAGGATTTTTTGCATAACCCCATAAAACTCTTTGTAAAGCTTCAAAACCATCTCCACTATCAGCCATACCACATCCAGTAGCATGCACAAAAGCAGTAACGTTATCTACATTTGGATAGGCCTTAATTTTATCACTAGTAAAATGCTCAGCTATCATTCTAGCAGCAGTTGCAGAACAGTTTACAGAAGTAAGAATAGCTATTGTATTTCTTGTTCCTACCGTTCCATTTAACCTCTTGAAACCCATAAAATTTGAATTTTCAGTATATGAATTAATTTTTTTTGGTATGTAATCTTTTGAAAAATCATAATTTTTATCAACATCCATGTATTTAATATTGTGGGTATGCAAATGTTCTCCTAAATTTATATCGTATTTTGCGTACCCAATTATCTGACCATATTTAATGATTGGGTCATCTTTTGAAATTAAGGAAGTAGAAATTTTATGTCCAAAAGGAATTTGAGATAGAGCACCTAATTCGCCCTTTTTAAGACTTTTTCTTACAACTGCCACGTTATCTTCATCAGATAACTTAAAAAAAAATTTATCCATAGTTCTTTAGTCTAAAAGAATTTTAAATATTCTAAAACAAAATTATTATCAACGTGAAGAATTATATAATATTAACAAACTTTATTAAAATCTAAATTATTTTCTTTTTTTATTGATAGAGATTGTTAGTTATGCAAAAAGTATTTCAACACAAAAAATATTCTTAGCAATTTTAATTTACTATTGAAAGTATTTAAATTTATGAAATTAGTACGCTTTGGAAAAAAAAATAATGAAAAACCAGGATTAATTGATCCAGAGGGAGGAATTAGGGATTTATCTGATTATTTTTCTGATTTTACACATGAAGGTGTATCTTTGGAAACTTTAGATAAAATCAAAAATATTGATTATAACAAACTTTCAAAAATACCTAGAACAACAAGATTAGGAAGTTGTTTAGCAGATACCCCAAATTTTTATTGCATAGGTTTAAATTATGTAAAACACGCAAAAGAAACAAATGCAGAAATACCTAAAGAACCTATTGTTTTTTCAAAATCAACTTCTTCAATAACTGGACCTAATGATCAAGTAATCATACCCAAAGGTTCTGTAAAAACTGATTGGGAAGTTGAACTGGGCGTAATTATTGGAGAAAACTGTCAATATGTTTCTGAAAAAGACGCTCTTTCAGTTGTTTCAGGTTATTGTATAGTTAATGATGTATCTGAAAGATCTTATCAGTTTGATAGAGGTGGTCAATGGATAAAGGGCAAATCTGCACCAACATTTGCACCAATTGGTCCTTTTATAGTAACTGCTGATGAAATTGAAGATCCACAAAACCTAAATATGGAACTAAGTGTTAATGGGATTACAGTACAGAAATCAAATACCTCTGACATGATTTTTAAAGTGACTGAAATTATTTCTCATCTTTCAAACTTTATGGCTCTTAGACAAGGAGATATAATTGCTACCGGAACTCCTGAGGGAGTAGGAGTTGGAATGAAACCACCTATGTTTTTGAAAGAAGGAGATATAATGGAACTTGAAATTGATTTCCTTGGATCTCAAAAGCAAACTGTAGTAGCATATAAGTGATTATTTCATCTCAGGGATTACTGTTAAAGGTTTTCCATTCTCAAAATAACTAGCTATATTTTGGTATTGCAAGTCCCCCATTGCCTGGCGAGTTTTTATCGTAGCTGAAGCCTGGTGAGGTTGTATGAAGACATTATCAAGTTTCAAATACCTTTGGTTTATATTTGGTTCTTCCAAAAATACATCTAGTCCTGCTCCATATATTTTCTTTTTTTCTAATACATCCAGAAGTGAATTTTCATCAATAACTGATCCTCTAGAAATATTAATTAAAATTCCATTTCTTCCAAGAGCCTTTAGAAAATTTTTAGAAACAAAACCCTTCGTAGCTGCTCCACCTTTTAATGCAATAAATAAATTATCTACATTTTTACATAATTCGACAGGATTTTCATAATACACCCAATTACTTGAAACATTTTTTTTGGTACGTGAATAATAATGAATTTCAGTTTTAAAAGATTCTAATCTCTTAGCTATCTCAAATCCTATTCTACCCAAACCTAAAATACCACACTTAGATCCTGAAACCTTTCTATTTAATGGCATTTCTCCTAAAGATTTCCATTTGCCAGACTTTATCCAATCATATCCATCTAGTAATTTTCTTGAAATTCCCAAATAAAGAGCAATTGCCATATCAGCTACATCATCATTTAGAATATCAGGAGTAAACGTGATAAGGATATTAAGTTTTTTTGCGTCTTCTACATTAATAGTATCATAACCAACACCAAAATTTGAAATAATTTTTAAAGATGGAAATTTTTTCATAATTGGAAAATTAAAATTTGTATGACCTTTAAAGGCAATCGCTTCAATTTTTTCTAGATCATGTTTTTTTAAGCTTTTTATTCCTAGTAGATTATCGATTGCTAAAACAAAAAAATTCCTTTTATACCTTGAAATATCACTTTCTACTTTCTTATATTTTCCAATTAACAAAATAGTTCTTTTTTTCATTATTGACCCTATATCACTAAATTAATTAAATTTGTTTGTTGTAAATTTATGTAGCTTATTTAAAATTATAAATAACAAAAAAATAATTAACATTCATAAATAATAATAGATTTTATATTAATAAAAAAAATCTGAATATATTTTTTATTAAACATGTGGAGAGCCAGTATGAAATGTACTAAAGCCAAAAAAAAATTCAGATCACAAGAATGGTTTGATAACCCTAATAATCCCGGTATGACCGCTCTTTACATCGAAAGATATCAAAATCAGGAATTTACTAGAGAGGAGTTGCAATCAGACCGTCCAATAATAGGAATTGCACAAACAGGCTCAGATTTAACTCCTTGTAATAAAATCCATGTTTTTCTGATGGATAGAATTAAAGCAGGAATTAGAGACGCTGGAGGAATTCCAATGGCTTTCCCAGTTCATCCAATTCAAGAAACCGGGAAAAGGCCAACAGCAGCACTAGATAGAAATCTAGCATACTTAAGTCTAGTTGAAATTCTTCATGGATATCCAATTGATGGTGTTGTGCTTACTACTGGATGCGATAAAACTACACCTGCAATGCTTATGGGAGCTGCTACTGTTGATCTACCTTCAATAGTTTTATCAGGTGGTCCAATGCTTGATGGTTGGTGGAAAGGAAAATTAGCAGGATCTGGAATGATTGTGTGGGAAGGAAGAAGGCTTTTAGCAGAAGGTAAAATTGACTATGAGGAGTTTATTTCAAGAGTATGTGCATCAGCTCCAAGTCTAGGGCATTGTAACACTATGGGAACTGCATCAACAATGAATGCCTTGGCTGAAGCTTTGGGTATGAGCCTCCCTGGGTGTTCGGCAATACCTGCTCCATTTAGAGAAAGAATGGCTATGGCTTATTCAACAGGAAAAAGAATAGTTGAAATGGTATATGAAGATCTCAAACCTTCTGACATTTTGACAAGAAAATCGTTTGAAAATGCTATTATAGTCAACTCTGCAATTGGAGGATCTACCAACGCGCCGCCACATCTTCAAGCTATTGCCCGGCATGCAGATGTATCATTGTCGGTAAATGATTGGCAGAAAGTTGGTTTTGAGATCCCACTTTTATTAAACATGCAACCTGCAGGAGATTTTTTGGGTGAAGCTTTTTTTAGAAGTGGAGGAGTACCAGCGGTAATGGGTGAACTTTTAGAAGCTAAACTTTTGCATACAGACACAATAACAGTAAATGGTAAATCCATTGGTGAAAACATTGAGAAACATAAAAGCAAAGATACAAATGTGATAAAAAAAGTAACAAATCCAATAATGAAAAATGCTGGGTTTATTGTCTTATCTGGAAATCTTTTTGATAGCGCTTTAATGAAAACTTCAGTTATTTCAGAGGATTTTAGAAATAGGTTTCTCTCTAATTCTGGCGAAGAAAATATATTAAGGGCAAAGGCTGTCGTTTTTGAAGGACCAGAAGACTATCACAATCGCTTAAATGACCCTGAATTAAATATTGACGAAAAAACTATCCTTTTTATTAGAGGCGTTGGTTGTGTTGGGTATCCTGGATCAGCTGAAGTGGTTAATATGCAACCACCTGACAAATTACTTAAGGAAGGTATCACACATCTTCCAACAGTAGGAGACGGAAGACAATCAGGAACATCAGAAAGTCCCTCTATATTAAACGCCTCACCTGAATCAGTTGTTGGTGGTGGTTTAGCTTATTTGAAAACAGGAGATCCTGTTATCTTAGACTTAAACAAAGGAACATTAAATGCTGACGTTGATGAAAAAGAATGGTCTAATAGAATAAAGAAATGGAAAGAACCAAAAATAGAAAATCAAACACCTTGGCAAGAAATTTATAGAACCAACGTAGGACAGTTGGCAGATGGAGGGTGTTTAGAACTAGCTACAGCCTATAAAAGAATAGCTAAACATTTACCAAGAGATAATCATTAATCAATTCAAAATGCTTAAAAAAACAAAAATAACAAAAAAAACCATTTTAATTACTGGTGCAAGTCAAGGAATTGGAGAAACTTCAGCCATAAAATTTTTAAATGAAGGATATAATGTTGGCTTAATAGCGAGAAACAAGAAGAAACTTGAGAGTAAATTTAAAAACTTTAAGAATGCTTTGATTTTGCCCTGTGATGTGTCTAACTATGACCTAGTAAAAAAATCTTTTAAAATAATTATAAAAAAATGGGGGAGATTGG
>CAJWIX010000050.1 GCA_913042175.1 uncultured Flavobacteriales bacterium | reverse complement strand
GAAACTGTTTGGGCATTAGGGTGTATCGCGCTTAATAAATCAAGTGTAGATAAAATATATCAACTTAAAAAAAGAGAGAAAAGCAAGCCTTTAATTTGTCTGATAGATAATTTTAAAAGAATAAGCAAATATGCCGTTTTACCTGAATCAAAAATTGCAACAAAATTAAAATTACATAACCACCCAACTGTAATCTATCAAAAAGCAAAACAAAACCTAAAACATGTTGCCAATGAGAACAATGAAATTGCCATCAGAATAACTCCAATCAATGAACTAAAAAAGATCATTAAAATGTTAAATGCTCCCATTATTTCAACTTCTGCAAATATAAGCGGGCAACCATTTCCTGTAAATTTTAATGATATTGACAAAAATATTAGCTCTGCTGTTGACTTAATGCTTAATTTTGAAGTCGAATCAACTGGTATTCCTTCTACTATTATTAGAATTGATGAAACTGGAGAACTTCAATACCTCAGGTAATTACATAAAGTTATTACGAGAAAAAGATAAAATCTTTGGAGATATATGTCCATTTTTTGAGCAATGGGAATCACCTGTATTTCTTATTGGTGGTTATGTTAGAGACTTCTTGCTCAATCGACCAACTAAAGATATTGACATTGTTACATTAGGTGACGGAATAGAACTTGCAAATTCATTGGCAAAACATTTGAATGTTTCCAAGGTGTCTGTTTTTAAGAATTTTGGAACAGCAATGATTAATTATGGCGATGTAGAAATTCAATTTGTTGGAGCAAGAAAAGAAAGCTATTCTAAAAAATCAAGAAATCCATCAGTTGAACCTGGAACTATAAATGATGATCAAAATAGAAGAGATTTTACAATAAACGCATTAGCAATAGCTCTTAATGGTAAAAACATAGGAAGTTTTATAGATCCTTTTAATGGATTAATTGATTTAAAAGGCAAAATCCTTAAGACACCTCTCCCTCCTATTCAAACCTTTTCAGATGATCCTTTAAGAATGCTAAGAGCTATTAGATTTTCAGCTCAATTAAAATTTGTAATTGCACCAGAAACTTTAGAGGGCATCAAAGAAAATGCAAATAGAATTAACATTGTAGCCCAAGAGAGAATAACAGAAGAAATCAATAAAATTATTCTAAGTGAAAATCCTTCTATTGGATTTAAAATTCTAGAAAAAACTGGGTTATTACAATTAATATTTCCTGAGTTTCAAGCACTGAAGGGTGTGGACACCATAGACGGTAAAAAACACAAAGACAATTTTTACCATACTCTAGAAGTATTAGATAACATTTTAGAAAAAAGTCAAAATAACCTATGGATTAGATGGGCTGTTTTATTACATGACATAGCCAAACCTGTAACTAAAAGATTTGACAAAAAACATGGCTGGACTTTTCATGGACACGATGATAAAGGAGCGAAAATGGTACCTAAAATTTTTAAAAAATTTAAATTACCATTAGATGAGAAAATGAGGTATGTACAAAAATTAGTTCAACTTCACCTTAGACCAATTTCTTTAACAAATAAGCAGATTACAGATTCTGCCTTAAGAAGATTGCTATTTGAGGCAGGCGATGATTTAGATGATTTAATGTTATTATGTAAATGTGATATCACTTCTAAAAATGATGAGAAAAAGAAGAAATACATAAAGCGTTTTGAATTGGTAAAACATAAATTGAGAGAAGTTGAGCAAAGAGATAAAATAAAAAATTGGCAACCACCAATTGATGGCAAAGAAATTATGGAATCTTTAAAATTAAAACCTGGTAAAGAAGTAGGATTTATTAAAGAAAATATTAAAAATGCCATACTAGACGGAAAAATTAAAAACAATGCAGATGACGCAAGGGCATACATGCACGAGTTGGCAAGATTAAAAGGAATATTATGAAAAATGAGGTCTATAAATTAAGAATTGTAGCTGATACTGAAGAAGATATTTTTGCAGATGTATATGTAGAAAAAAACACACCATTTATATTCTTACATCAATTTATTATTGAAGCATTTAAACTAAACAACATGGAAATGGCTTCTTTCTATTTGAGTAATGACCAATGGGATAAAGGAGAAGAAATTACATTGTTCCCCATGCAAATAGACGATGAACAAACAAATTCAAAGTCTATGGAGGATACTACTTTAAATGACATTTTTAATCAGGGAATTCAAAAGATACTGTACCTACATGATTTCTTAAACATGAATATTTTCTATATAGAAATTATTGAATCCAAACAAATAGATAACAAAGTAGATGGTGTTGAATTAATTCATCAGTTTGGACAATACCAAGCAAAAAAAACAATAATAGCAGAAAATGAAGCTACTAATGAAGCCAGTGCTATTGATGAAATTTATAAGGAATTCAATGAAGACATAATTGGAGATGATTTTGAGGAGTTAGATGAAGATCTATATTAAGCCATTATATTTACGAATAGTCCACTCTAAAAATGGAAAAATAAGTAATAAAAACATTAACCATTTATAGTCTAAAAGATTCTTATTCTCCATCTTTTGTCTTGTAATTAGTTTTTCATCATATGAGTCAATGAGTTTTGTCCCTAACTTATTCAAATCTCTGAAGAAGTAACTATTTGATTTACCAGAAATAGTTTTCATTGTAATATGATCTGCAACAATATTATTCCATTCTCTTTTAGACTTTACTATACTAAAATAACCTTTATCACTAAAAGTTAAATCAGCACCTTCAAATTTCATAGTGTAACTATAATATCCTGGTTTTAAATCTCTTAGGATTAATTGATAATGATCATCAATCTTATTCATTTTTTTGGTATAGTTGATACCAAGTGAATCTTCAAAATATAGTTTAAGCTCAAGTGAATTATCCATTTCAAATTTTTCATTGTAGTACTCTGCACTCAAAATTAAATCCTCATCCTCTAAAGTTATTTTGGGAACAATTGCATTAAGCCTCTTTTTAGGATCTATTTTCTTAAGATATTGGACTACTTTTTGAAAAAACCTCTCCACATTTTCTGCTGAAGATGTTTTTTGATATTGGTGCATTTTCCATTTCCATATTCCCTCTCCTAAAACAACTCCATGTTTAATACCATCAATTTTATGATAATAGATAAGAGGATCTTGTAAATAGACGCCATTAATGGATTGTTTAAGCAGAATGGAAACATTACTTTTTAAAGAATAATTGGCTGAAAATGGGACACTTAAAGGTGGTAAGGTAGTCCATAAATTATACCATTCTTTATCTATTTTAAAATCTTTAAAATCGTTATCTAAATAACTTTCTACTAAGTTAGTTCCCTTAAACTTTGTCTTTTTTTTGAGTGCTATTCTACCAAAATAGTTTTGCATGTTATCCAAATTATTTCCTGTAATAATTAAAGTTGGAATGTTGTTAGATTGACAATCATCTATTCTTTTAATTAATTTTTTAGAATTAAATGGCTTATAAAAACAAACTAAATTGTAATCAATGATGTTTTCTTTAAAATCATCTTCAAGAAAAGACTTAATCTTAACTCCTTGAATATCATTTAACGCCTCTTTAATTACCCCAATATCTGGATGAGGACATGTAGAAATAATAACAATATTTTGATTGTAATCTATGACTTCTACCACTGTTGAAGCCTTATTGTTAACATTATTTCTTTCCTTTAAGGCAGAGGTTAATTCTACATTATATTGATGTGCTCCACTTTTAACAGCTTGTTGTTCAAAGAGAATTTTATTTATTCCTCTATTAACATTTAGCTTTTTCTGATCAATAACTCGATCATTTTCCTTTAAAAAAACATCTACATTTTCGAAATAAGTGTTAGATTGGATAACGACTTCAATAGGAAAATAATTGTTGAGAATTGCATACTTATTAGTATTAATCCTATTAATTGACAAATCATAAGTTAATGATGTATCACCAAGGAGAATACTATGAATTTCTGCATTTTTAAAATTGTAATTCGATTTTACTTTACCTGTATTAAATATTCCATCTGAAGCAATGATGATGTCTGACACATTAGAAGCATTGAACTGATTTTCCACCTTTTGAAATAATTCATCTATATTAGTTTGCTTCTGTGTAAAAGTAAACTCATTAGATTCTTTACATGATGTACCAAATGTCACTAATCTAACATCGTATTGGTTACCAAGATTATTTAAAAAATTACGTAATGAATCTTGATATTTTTTTTTGTAAAATATTGAATCAGATCCAGCAACAATACTTTCTGAGTCATCTTGAGCAAAAATTAAAATTGGTTTTTCATTAAAAGAATCAACCATTTGAATTTTTGGTTTCATCAACAAAAAAGAGATACAGAATAAAAGGAGAAACCTTACCAAAAACAATAGCCAGTTTAACCGAACACTTAAATTGTTTTTTCTTCTAAAAAAATATAAAATCCAACAAGTAAAAATACTTATTGAAAGAAAAAGAAAGAAGTAATATATTGGTAATTCAAAATGAAATCCGTTCACTCAAACTTGATTAAGTAAGCATTCCACCACAAACACTAATTACTTGGCCTGAAACATAAGCCCCCATATCAGAAGCAAGAAAAAGACAACAATTAGCTACATCTTCAGGCTTTCCAGCTCTTTTTAATGGAATATTCTGAATCCAAGTATTCACTACATCTTCACCTAGAGCACCTGTCATTTCAGTTTCAATAAAACCTGGAGCGATGGCATTACATCTTATATTTCTTGAACCTAACTCTTGAGCAACTGATTTAGTAAACCCTATAATTCCAGATTTAGAAGCTGCATAATTTGATTGCCCAGCATTTCCTTGAACTCCAACGATAGAACTCATGTTTATGATGGAGCCATTTTTTTGTTTTAAAAAGTTTCTTAGTGAAGCTTTTGTAAGGTTAAAAACAGATTTTAAGTTAATATCTATGACGTCATCCCAATTATCTTCACTCATTCTCATTAACAAACCATCCTTAGTAATACCAGCATTATTTATAAGAACATCTAATTGTCCAAAATCTCCAATTATGGCATCAACTAATTCTTGAGCTTCTTGAAAATTTCCAGCATTAGATTTGTATCCTTTTGCTTCTACACCAAACTTTTTGAGTTCTTCTTCTAATTCAACGGCTTTACTCTCACTTGAAACATAAGTAAATGCAACTGATGAACCTTGTTGAGCAAATTTCATTGCTATTCCTTTTCCAATTCCTCTTGTAGCTCCTGTTATAAGGGTTACTTTATTTTCTAAAAGCTTCATATTTTAAAATTATTATTCGACAAATATATAGATTAATTAGTGACATATAATTGAAGACTGTATGAATGATAAATTATTTTGAAATTAATATAAATTAACTATATTAATGGAGGATTTTATAACATAATTATATCAATAATTTTAAATTTGCAATCCAAAATTTGAATTGAATGTCATCTAGTATTACCTCTACCGAAACTAAAATAGATAAACAAGATTTTATTAAAGAACTTTTAAATGATTTTAGGGTAATGTGTTTGAGCAGAGAGGCCTCATTACTTGGAAGAAAAGAAGTTTTAACAGGGAAAGCCAAATTTGGAATTTTTGGAGATGGTAAAGAGCTTCCTCAAATTGTAATGGCTAAGTTTTTTCGAAATGGTGACATTCGTTCTGGTTATTACAGAGATCAGACCTTTATGATGGCAACGAATAATCTTACTATAAAAGAGTTCTTTGCTGGATTATATGCTCACACTGATATTCAGAAAGAACCCACTTCTGCAGGAAGGCAAATGGGAGGTCATTTTTCAACCAGATTAATTGATGAAGATGGTAAATGGTTAAACTTAACAGAACAAAAAAATTCTACCTCAGACATTTCTCCTACTGCAGGACAAATGCCAAGACTAGTTGGTTTGGGGTTAGCCTCTAAAGTTTATAGAAACAATAAGGAATTAAGTCATCTCACTAATTTTTCTAAAAATGGTAATGAAATAGCTTTTGGAACTATTGGTGATGCTAGTACATCTGAAGGAGTATTTTGGGAATCGATTAATGCAGCATGTGTTCTTGAAATTCCTGTAGTTATGTCAATTTGGGATGACGGATATGGTATATCTGTTCCTAAAAAATACCAAACAACTAAAGAAAGTATTTCAGAAGCTTTGGCCGGTTTTGAATTAGATGACAAAACCAATGGACTCAAAATTTTTAGATGTAATGGGTGGGATTACCAAGATTTATATTCCACTTACAAAAGTGCTACTGAATTCACAAGAAAACATCATAAGCCATCTTTAATTCACGTTGAGGAAATAACTCAACCACAAGGTCATTCAACCTCTGGTTCTCATGAAAGATATAAATCTAAGGAACGTTTAGCCTGGGCTAAAGAATTTGATTGTATTAGCAAATTCAAAGAATGGTTACTTAGCAGCAATAACGGTCTTGGTAAACCAATTTCTACTTTGGATGAATTGAATAGTATAGAAAAAGAAGCTAAAGCTGAAGTGAAATCCATTGCAAAAGAAGCATGGAAAGAATTCATCGAAGACATAGAAACTGAAAGAAAAGCCATTACAAGTCAACTTGAACTATTATCCTCTGAAAGTGGTCATAAAGAAGAATTGCAAAAACTGATTTCAAAAATCAAAGGCTTAAAAGAACCACTACGTAAAGAACTTTATCAGATTTTTAAATCGGCATTACGCATCACAATAAAGGAAAGTACTAATGCAAGAAAAAGTGTTTTGTCTTGGTACGAAAAGCAAAAGGAAATACTTTTTGACAAATACAATTCAAATGTTTACAACACCTATTCCAGTTCAAGTTTAAACAAAGGAAAAGTTGCCCCTACTTTTGACTCTGAGGAATTAATTGATGGTAGGCTAATTCTTAGAAATAACTTCAGAACACTTTTTAAAAGACATCCAGAAATATTAACATTTGGTGAGGATACTGGAAAAATAGGTGGTGTAAACCAAGCTATGGAAGGAATGCAAGAAGAATTTGGAGAAATTAGAGTATTTGACACTGGAATTAGAGAAGCATCCATAATTGGCCAAGGAATTGGTCTTGCACTTAGAGGGCTTAGGCCAATTGCTGAAATTCAATATTTAGATTATTTGCTTTACGCTATTCAAATAATGAGTGATGACATTTCTACACTAGCTTACCGTACAAAAGGTTCCCAGAAATGTCCATTAATTATTAGAACAAGAGGTCATCGTTTAGAAGGAGTATGGCATGCAGGTTCTCCTATGGGAGGAATTATCAATTTAGTAAGAGGCATGATAGTCTGCGTTCCTAGAAACATGTTAAAGGCTGCTGGTTTTTATAACACATTAATTAATTCTGACGATCCTGCACTTGTTATTGAGTGTTTAAATGGATATAGGCTAAAAGAAAAAGAACCAAGTAATTATGGAGATTTCACAACACCAATAGGTGTTCCCGAGATTGTTAGAACTGGTGATGATGTTACCGTGGTAAGTTATGGTTCAACTTTTAATTTATGTGAACAGGCTGCTGATATTTTAGCTGATATGAATATCTCATGTGAACTTATAGATGTTCAAACATTACTTCCATTTGACATTAACCACATGATTGTAAACTCATTAAAGAAAACCAATAAAATAATATTTATAGATGAAGATGTACCTGGTGGTGCCACATCTTTTATGTTAAATGAAGTCATTAATGTACAAAAAGGTTATTATCATTTAGATGCTCAACCTATTACATTAACCGCAAAAGAACACAGACCTGCATATGGCTCTGATGGTGATTATTTTTCAAAACCAAACGTAGATGAAATTATTGATGCTATATATGGAATAATGCATGAATACAACCCTTCATCCTACCCTTCTAATTAGAAGTAATTATTTAATACACTATCAACAATCACCTGAAGCATATTAAGCCACAATTAGATGCTTTGGTTGAAGAGTATAATAAACCTATTTTTTTAAATGATGATCCATTGGGATTATGTCACCAATTCAATAATATTAAAGATGTTGAAATTGTTGGATTGCTCATGGCTACGTTGGCATGGGGAAATAGAAAATCCATCATAAATAGTGGAAACAAACTCATTAACTTAATGGAAAATGAACCCTATTATTTTGTCCAACATTTTAATGATATTTCTTACAACAAAATTCAAGAATTTAAACATAGAACATTTAATCATTTTGATTTACATTTTTTCTTGGAACGATTAAAATACTTATATAAAAAGTATTCATCATTAGAGCATATTTTTGCTCCAGCATTTAAAACATCCACAAATGCTTATGAGCCAATTATTGCCTTTAGAAATGTTTTTTTAGGTGAATATCTTGATGTTAGAACAAAGAAGCACATTGCAGATCCATCAAGAGGATCAGCTGCTAAAAGATTAAACATGTATTTGAGATGGATGGTAAGAAAAGATCAAAATTTAATTGATCTAGGAATATGGAAGAAAATTCCAACTTCAAAACTATCTTGCCCATTAGATGTTCACAGTGGTAATACAGCTAGAAAATTTAAATTATTGAAAAGAGCGCAAAACGATTGGAAAGCAGTGGAAGAATTAGATAAAAACCTTAGAAAACTTGACCCAAACGATCCTGTTAGGTATGATTTTGCCCTTTTTGGCTATGGAGTAAAAACAAAAATTAAAAGCCATTAAGTTTTTATAAATTATAAATTTGCATTTTAATTATTGTACAATAGTTTAAAACACCACGGATTGTTAAACACAAAACCAAAAATAAGTTCATCATTCAAACTAGGCATATTAGGTGGCGGACAGCTTGGTAAAATGCTTATTCAAGCAGCATCAAAATGGGATATCAACATTATAGTTTTAGATCCCGATGAACAATGCTCATGTGCCACTTTATGTCATGAATTTCATCATGGTTCCTTTAAAGACTATGATACTGTTTACAATTTTGGTAAAAAAGTAGATTTACTAACTTTTGAAATTGAACATATAAATATTGATGCTATAAAAGATTTAGAGTTAGAAGGATTAAAAGTTTTTCCTCAATCTAGTGCTTTAACTATAATTCAAGATAAAGGTTTACAAAAACAATTTTATCAATCACATCAATTTCCAACTTCTTCTTTTCAATTATTTAATAATAAAGAAGAGATCTTAACAGCTATTTCAAATAACACGATTAGCCTTCCTTTTATTCAAAAGTCAAGAAAAGAAGGTTATGATGGAAAAGGTGTTATTCTCATAAAAAACGAAAATGATCTAAGCAAACTATTTGATGTACCTTCACTAATTGAAGAATATATAGCTATCGATAAAGAAATTGCTGTTATTGCCAGTAGAAATGAAAATGGACAAATCATCACCTTTCCAACTGTTGAAATGGAATTTAGTGAAGAAGCCAATCTTGTAGAACAATTAATATGCCCTTCATCAATTCCAAATAAGATAGATAATAAAGCACAAAAATTAGCCATGGATATTATTGAACAGCTTGATATGGTTGGCAATCTTGCTGTTGAATTCTTTATATCAAAAGAAGGTGAAATCTTAGTTAATGAAGTGGCACCTAGACCTCATAATAGTGGACATCACACAATAGAAGCAAACCTTACCTCGCAATTTGAACAGCATTTAAGAGCAATTTTAAACTTCCCTCTAGGTTCTACAAAGCTAGTTTCACCATCTGTTATGATAAATCTTTTAGGCGAACCAAACCATGAAGGAAATGTAGTTTATAGTAATATTGAAAAATGTTTGTCAAAAGAGGGTGTTAACATTCATATTTATGGGAAGAAAACTACTAAACCTTTTAGAAAAATGGGTCATGTAACTATAACAGATGAAAATCTTGATAAAGCTAAAGAAAAAGCAAACTTTGTAAAAAATAATTTAACCGTAATCTCTTATGAATAATACTGAAATAAAAGTTGGAATAATTATGGGATCAGACTCTGATTACCCTGTTATGAAAGAAGCAGTTGCTATTCTTAAATCATTTAACATAGCTTATGAAGTCACTATTGTTTCTGCACACAGAACACCTGAAAGATTATTTGATTATGCTAAAGAGGCACATAAAAGAGGAATTAAGGTAGTAATAGCAGGTGCTGGTGGAGCTGCTCATTTACCTGGTATGATTGCTGCCATTTCGCCTTTACCTGTTATAGGTGTACCTATTAAATCGTCCAATTCAATTGATGGATGGGACTCTGTTCTATCTATTTTACAGATGCCTGGTGGTGTTCCGGTAGCTACAGTAGCCCTTAATGGCGCAAAAAATGCTGGACTTTTAGCAGTCCAAATTTTATCTACAGCAGACAACTCACTGGTTAACAAGATGACATCTTACAAAAAAGAGCTTGAGCAAAAGGTGATGGATAAAGTAGAAAAAGGACTAGAGTAATTCATTAAATATTATAAATAACTTTCATAAAGGAGAATTATAATTAAATTTGTCCTTTGATGCATCTACAATATCCTCAATTTCTTTGGACTCTCTCACTGATCATCATCCCAGTAATTTTACATTTATTTAATCTTCAACGTCACAAAACCATATATTTTTCAGATTTATCTCTTCTAAAAAGTATAGAGATAGAATCAAGAAAAAAATCTAAACTAAAGAACTTACTTCTTTTATTGACAAGAATATTTATGATCATATGTATTGTAATTGCATTCTGTCAGCCATTTTTTAATAACAACCAAAATACACCTAACACAAATTCATCTGAAATTGGCATTTACTTAGACAATTCATATTCGATGTCAAGATCAGAAAATAACCAATCCTTATTTAATGAAGCCAAGAATGATGTACTGGATTTAATCAACTTATATAATCAAGAAACCAATTTTTTAATTACAACCAATAAAAAATCTTTAAATAAATCTTACTCTTTAAATAAGGAACAAGCCATTGATTTTATTCAAAGAACCCATTTGTGTGGAGAAAATTTAAATTTAGATCAGATTTTCACTATCCAGAAAGAACAATTTAAAAACAAAAAAATACAAAACTATTGGTTCACTGATTTACAAAAAAACAGCTTCACCCCTACTTCATCATTAGATTCCTCTATAAATACACATGTGAATTTGATTTTCTATGAAAACAATTCAATATCAAATGTATCTATAGACTCTATTTGGTTTAAAGAAAATGAAAGAAAAATCTTAGTTGAAGATGAAATCTATGTTAAAGTAAAAAACTGGAGTAACTCAATAGTTGATGTTCAATTGAAACTTGTCATAAATGAAAATGAACTCGTAACTCAAAAGCTTATAAAACTCAACCATTTTGAAGAAAAGGAAATTTCTATTAAATATCTTCTAAAAAAAGAAGGTGTTAAAAAGGGAGTAATTTATATTAATGATGCCAACCTGAATGATGTTCTATATGATGACAAAATGATATTCAACTACTCAACGGTTGATCGTTATAAAGTTTTATATATATATGATGATTCTAGCTACAATAAAAATGCTTTTAGTTCACTGTATAAAACAATAAAAGAGGTGGAATTTAATTTTCTAAATATAAATGATGGATTTTCTTCATCTGATTTAGAATGCAACCTACTAATCTTTGATGAATTAAAACAAATACCAGATAATTTAAGTCAAAACCTAAGAAATCAGCATATCATTTTTATACCATCAGTAACTTCTGAAATTAGTATCAAAAATTCGAATCGCTTTCTGAATAATTACAACATTACTCTTAAAAAAAGTAAGGATAACAAAAGTCGTTTGAATGAAAATTACATTGACAAGGATTTTTTCAAAAATGTATTTAAGCGTATTGAAGACAACATGGATCTACCCTATTTTAATTCTTCTTTAGAAGTTACCTCAGATATTAAATTAAAAAGCATTCTTAAATACGAAGACAATAAAGATTTTCTTGTAAGAGCAACTTATAACTCCAACAACCTGTTTTTATTTACCTCTTCTTTTCAAGAAAAAAACTCCAATATCTCTAAGCATGCATTATTTGTACCATTAATGTTAAAAATTAAAGATTATACTTCTATAAATCAACAAATTTATGTCGAATTGCCATCCATAAAGCCTATTTCTATATCTAGTGAGATTAATCAAAGTGGACAATTACTAATTTCTTCTGACGAAAGTGATAAAAAAACAAATTCGTTTTACCCTACTATTAAAAGTAAAAATGGAACAACATTTATTCACACGGAAAACCAAATTGAAAATGATGGTCACTATAACATATTATTCCGTGATTCTATTGTAAAAACATTTTCAGTAAATTATAATAGAAGTGAATCAAACTTGGATTTTTTCTCTGTTAAAGATTTTGAAACCTCACTAAAAAACAATCACTTAAACCAGTTGTTTAGCCTAAATGAACAGTTTAATAAAACACAACTTAAAAGTATAGCATCGCTACAATTAAGAAAAGACTATTGGATCTATTTTGTTGTGCTGGCACTTATATTTATTATTTTAGAAATCATAATTATTAAATACTATGAAAAGTCCAACTGAAATTATTTTAAAACAGGTTAAAGTTATAGACCCTAACTCTGCTTATCATAATAAAAAAGTAGATATTTTAGTTGACAATGGAGTGATCAAAAAAATTTCAAATAAAATAAATCCAGCAAAAGATCAAAAGCTTATTGAAATTGACAAAAGTTTTGTTTGTCCAGGTCTTATGGATATGTCAGTTGATTTTCAAGAACCTGGCAACGAACAAAAAGAAACAATTAACTCTGGAGTTAAGGCTGCTGCTGCAGGTGGATTTACTGCAGTGGTTCTTCAGCCAACATTAGAACCTTCAAGAGATAAATTAAGTGACATCGTTTACTGCAAAGAAAAGAAACATCAATATCCAGTTGATATTTTTCCAATTGGTGCCATTTCAAAAAACAATAATGGTGAAGAATTAGCAGAAATGTATGATATGCATAGTGCAGGTGCCATTGCTTTTTCAGATTATAAAAAACCTATACATAAGTCAGGACTTTTATCTAGAGCTCTTCTTTATGTAAAAAATTTCAATGGACTCATTATAAGTCACCCATATGATGATAGTATATGTACTGATGGACAGATGCACGAAGGTGTTACTTCTACCTCGATGGGTTTACCAGGCATACCCTCTCTTGCCGAAGAGTTATACATTAACAGAGATATAGCCCTAACCAACTATAATGAAAGTAAAATTCATTTTAATATCATATCATCTAAAGAGAGCGTTCAAAAAATAGCTGATTCAAAAAATGATAAAATTAATTTGAGTTGTGGTACTTCTATTTACCATCTAATTTTTAATGATGAAGATTTAAAAGGTTTCAATTCAAATTTTAAAATGATTCCTCCATTAAGGACAAAAGAAGATCAATTTGCTTTAATTACAGGAATAAAGGAGGGTGTTATTGATGTAATTACATCAAACCATCAACCACATGAAAATGAAATTAGAGAAGTTGAATTTCCATTATCCCCTTTTGGATGTATAGGTACTCAAATTGCATTTCCTATGGCATTAACATATTTAAAAGATGAACTAGACCTTGAAACCATTGTTAAATGCATGTCTATTAACCCTCGATCAATTTTACAAACTGATATTCCAGTAATTGAGGAAGGCTTTATGGCGAATTTAACTGTTTTTGACACCCATACAAATTGGGAATTTAATAAAGAAAATAACTTCTCGTTAAGTGAAAATTCCCCATTACTCAACACCAAGCTTACTGGTAAAGTACACGGCACTATTTTAGGTAATATGTCTAATTTTAGTACTTGATTTTACTTAATTATTTTACATTTGTGCCTTGGGCAAGTCTCATACGACCAGCTCCTGCTGAATCCCCCAGGATGGGAACATAGCAAGGGTAAGCGGTTGTAGCGGTGCGATATGAGTAGCTTGCCCTTTTTTTGTATCTTATTTCCATGGAATCTGATTTAATCTTCATGGAGGTTACAAATCGAAATCAAATTTTGGAACTACTTTCTATTTCTAGTTCTTTATTTGGAGAAAACTATCATAATTCCAATTATTTCAAGAGTTCCAATAAAGATTGTGTAATAGCCGCATATTTAAAGAACGAAATAATTGGCTTCTTAAAAATGATAACATTAGAAAATAATACTACCAAAATTGATTGTATTGCTATTAAAAAGAAATTTCAACGGAAAGGGATCGGATCTAATATGTTATCCTTCTACTTTAAAAAGCACCATAAAACAAAAAATAAAATAATAGCACACGCCTGGAAATCTCCAATGGGAATTCATGCGCAAAAATTAAATGAAAAATTCGGTATGAAATTAAAATCTGAATTAGGCAAAATATGGCAGAATGAATGTGGCCACACTTTTATATGTCCATTTAATAAAAATTCATGTCAATGTGAAGCAATTCTTTTCAGTACTTAATATAATCTTTTGATTTTTGTCTTATAGTAATATGATATGATTATTTTTGGCAAAAATTAAAAATTAAAAAATGAAATTTTTTATAGACACAGCAAATCTTGATCAAATCCAAGAAGCACAAGATTTAGGTATTCTTGATGGCGTTACAACTAACCCTTCTCTTATGGCAAAAGAAGGAATTGCAGGAGATGAAAACATCATAAATCATTACAAGAAAATATGTGAAATAGTTGATGGTGATGTAAGTGCTGAAGTGATATCTACTGATTATGAAGGCATGATTAAAGAAGGAGAAGCACTTGCCAAATTGCATAAAAATATTGTAGTCAAAGTTCCTATGATTAAAGATGGTGTTAAAGCTATAAAGTATTTTTCTGATAATAATATTAAAACCAATTGTACATTAATATTTTCTGCGGGCCAAGCGTTATTAGCTGCAAAAGCTGGAGCGACCTACGTTTCTCCTTTTATTGGAAGACTTGATGATGTTAGTACAGATGGTGTAGAATTAATAGCACAAATTAGAGAGATTTATGACAATTATATGTTTGATACAGAAATCTTAGCAGCTTCTGTCAGACATCCAATGCATATTATACAATGTGCTGAAATAGGTGCTGATGTTATGACTGGCCCATTAAGTGCCATCACAGCTCTTCTAAATCACCCACTTACTGATATTGGATTAGCTAAATTTTTAGCCGACTTTAAGAAAGCTAACTCATAAGGTGCTATTAGATATCCATCCTGATAATCCTGATGACCGAAAAATTAAAGAGGTCATATCAATTTTAGAAAATGATGGATTAATTGTAATTCCTACAGATACAATTTACGCATTTGCTGCCAGCATAAAAAGTAAAAAAGGGTTAGAAAAGTTAGCTAAAATAAAAGAGGTAAAACTTAAAAAATCTGAATTCTCACTTATTCTAAACAACTTAAGTGATATCTCCTCCTATACCAAACCAATAGATAGAAAGATTTTCAGGGTAATTAAGAATTCACTTCCTGGTCCATTTACATTTATTCTTAATGCAAATAATCATGTTTCAAAATTATTTGGAACTAGTAAAAAAGAAGTAGGTATTAGAGTACCTGACCACGGATTTACTAGAAAATTAATTGAAATGTTCAATTCACCTTTGGTAAGCTCAAGTGTACATGATAATGATGATATACTACAATACACTACTGATCCTTTAACCATTTTTGAAAGGTATGAACATGAAGTAGATGCTGTGATTGAT
The DNA here is from genome assembly GCA_913042175.1 of uncultured Flavobacteriales bacterium. Taxonomy (GTDB): domain Bacteria; phylum Bacteroidota; class Bacteroidia; order Flavobacteriales_D; family Parvicellaceae. The sequence continues at coordinate 1,046 of CAJWIX010000050.1, read as the reverse complement.
TGTGGATATGGAAAGAATGTAGCTTCTACCATAGTGGATTGTACTTCAGATAATCCAGCCATTTTAAGACAAGGAGCTGGTATTATTGAATAAGTCCAATTATCATCATGTTAATATGGATAACTTATTAACGATCTCTTTATTATAATGCATTTATTTTAAGTTATTAGTACTCATATGGTGCTTAACTACATTTGGATCAGTTTTTTTATTGTAGCTTTCTTGGTAGCTCTTTTGAAAACCTTTATGGGTGACTTTGAGATTTTTTCATTAGTGGTTAATTCCATCTTTGAGAGAGCTGAACTCGGATTTAAATTATCCCTTGGACTAACGGGTATCATGGCACTTTGGCTTGGCATTATGAGAATAGGTGAAAAAGGAGGTGCCATTAATATTTTATCAAAAATATTTGCTCCTCTTTTTAATAAATTATTTCCTGAAATACCACGTTCTTCTAATGCTCATGGCTCAATTATAATGAATATATCAGCAAATATGTTAGGACTAGATAATGCAGCTACACCTCTTGGCCTAAAAGCCATGAACGAACTGCAAAAACATAATCCTGAGAAAGAAAAAGCTTCAAATGCTCAAATATTATTTTTAGTCTTAAATACATCAGGCTTGACGCTTATTCCCACAAGTATTATTGCACTGAGAGCAACTGCAATGGCTGAGAATAGTATTACAGGAAATCCTACTGATATTTTCATCCCAATTTTAATAGCAACGTATTGTTCAACACTTGCAGGGTTAATTTTTGTTTCAATTATTCAAAGAATAAATTTATTTCACAAAACTATATTGGCTTATTTACTAACTGCTACTGGGTTAATAGGTGGGCTGGTCTGGTACTTAGCATCTCACAAAGAACATATAGAAATAATATCTAATGTATTATCTGGCGCTCTCATATTTGGATTTATCATTGGATTTATTCTATTAGGTCTAAAAAATAAAATCAACATTTATGAAGAATTTGTTGAAGGGGCGAAAGATGGTTTTAAAGTTGCTATTAAAATAATCCCCTATTTAATTGCTATGCT